>CAYTPH010000019.1:0-18170 GCA_964439635.1 uncultured Terriglobales bacterium | reverse complement strand
GGCCCTGCCAGCGGTCGCTGGCCACCATCTGCTCCACTGCAATTTCCGCGGGGTAGATGTGCTTCCAGGTCCACTCGGTGTCCGGGTTCAGCCAGACCTCGTGGGTGCCGTTGCGCCCCCATGAGCCCTCGGGGAGCGACAGGTAGCCGGCGGGGCGGCTCTGGTCGAGGTACTCGCCGCAGGTGATGACCTGCAGCGGGCAGTTGAGCTCGGCGAACTGCAGGGCGACGTTCTTGAGCCACTCCACGCCCTCGAACCACCAGTGGCCGAAGAGCTCGGCGTCGAACGGCGCGGTGAGGATGGGCGGCTGCCTGGTGTCGGCGGCGTGGTGTTTCATCACGCCGCACACCACGTCGGCGAAGTGCTGGGCGTGGATGCGGGTGCGGCCCAGCGCCACATCGGGGAAATAGGCGGTCTTGCCTCCCAAGTCGATGCGGGGGTGGGTGACCTGCCAATAGCGGTGGCCTCCGGGCCAGCGCTTCTTGTGGAAGTCGAGATAGCTGGCGTCACCGGGATAGCCGTGCTCGCCCGACCACACCTGGATGCCGGTGCGTGGATCGCGGGTGAAGAACGCCACCTGGGTGTTCTCGCGGGAAGGAGTGTCGGCGAAGTACGGCAGGTAGAGAGAGGCGCGGGGGTGATCTTCCTCGATCTCGACCGCGATGGGGACGTCGCCGGCCAGCATCTCGTAGGGGGTGAAGCGGGCGTTGGTCTCCACCAGGTGGGTGTCGACGAAGAAGTACTCGATACCGTTCTCGCCGAGGATCTGTTCCACGCCGTCGCGCACGGCTTCCAAGCGCGGATCGCTCGGAGGGAGCCCGTTCACGGAGACGGGGAAGCGCCAGGGACCGGCGGGGCGGTAGGCGCATTCTGGGAGCCAGATGCCGCGCGGCTGACGGCCGAAATAGCGCTTGTGCGTCTGCACCGCCATCTTGACCTGCGCCTGGATGGAGGCGTCGGTGCCGAGCAGGGCGAAGTAGCCATGGGTGGCGCCGCAGGTGATCAGCTCACAGGCGCCGATCTCGTAGAAATGGCGGAAGCTGCCGACGATATCGCGGCCCAGCCGCTCGAAGTGAGCCAGGGCGTTCTCGAAGAAGCCCATCCAGAAGTCGGCGACGCGGGCGTAATGCCCTTCGCCGCGCTGGCTGAACTCGCGCTGGTCCAGGCGGGCGGCGTCGATCTTCTGCTGGACGTACTTGGGAAACTCCTCCTGGAAGGTGGAGTGGGAAAGCTGTTCCAGCAGGATGGGCGACAGATTGATGTTGGGCTTGAGAGCCAGTCCCTGCTGCTCGAGTTCCTCCATGATGCGCAGCAGGGGAAGGTAGGTCTCGGCGGCGGCCTCGTGCAGCCAGTCGAGCCCGTGCGGCCAGGTGCCGTGGTGAACGACGTAGGGCAGGTGCGAGTGCAGCGTGAAGCTGACGTACCCGTTCAGCGGCTTCGACTTGGCTGGGCTCATGACTTTCCTGCAGACCTCAGATGCCCCCGCCGGAGACGGGCGCAACCCAGTGATGTTACTACAAGCGCGAGCGCCGCGTAGGGGGCGCGGCCCCGCGAGGCGCTGTGGTTAAATAGCAGCTTCATGGCGGCAGGCGAGAAGTTCGAGCGCGCGGTGCAGATCATGGCCCGGCTGCGGGCCCCGGGCGGGTGCCCGTGGGACCGCGAGCAGACGTTCGATTCCATCAAACCCTACACCTTGGAAGAGACCTACGAAGTCCTGGAGGCCATCGACCACCGCGACTGGGAGGAACTGAAGGGCGAACTCGGCGACCTGCTGTTGCAGGTGCTGTTCTACGCGCAGATGGCCGGTGAGGAAGGGCACTTCGGTATCGAGGAGGTGCTGGAGCGGCTGTCGAACAAGCTGGTGGACCGCCACCCGCACGTTTTCGGCGGCGAGCTGAAGGCGGACACGGCGGGAGAGGTGCTGCGCAACTGGGAGGCTCTGAAAGCCGAGGAAAAGAAGAAGCGCCTGGCAGCCGGGGGCGGGAAGGCGGTCCGTGGGGAAGAGAAGGCGGAGTCGGTGCTGGCGGGGGTTTCCTCCAGCATCCCCGCGCTGCTGGAGGCGTTCAAGCTGAGTTCCCGGGCGGCGCACGTGGGCTTCGACTGGCCCAAGGTCGAGGACCTGTTCGACAAACTGCACGAGGAGATCGGCGAACTGCAGCGCGAGGTGCAGCAGGTGCCGGCCCCGGGCCCGCAGCCGAGTTCCCGCGGTATCGCCGGGGCTCGCGGCGCAACCATTCCCGAGCCGTTGCGCGCCCGGATGGAGGATGAGGTCGGGGACCTGCTGTTCGTGCTGGTGAACATCGCGCGCTACCTGTCGCTCGACCCGGAATCGGCGTTGCGCAAGACCAACCGCAAGTTCAAGCGGCGCTTCCAGTGGCTGGAGGAAGAGCTGGCGCGCAGCGGCCGCAAGCCCTCGGAATCGTCGTTGGAGGAGATGGAAGCGCTGTGGCAACAGTCCAAGCAACAGGAAAACCAGAACCGGTGAGCCCCAACCTCGAACTCCGGCACTGCCATTCGACGGAAGAGTTCGACGCCTGTGTGCGGCTGCAGAAGGAGGTCTGGGGTTTCGAGGACATCGAGCTGGTGCCGCTGCGGCTGTTCGTGGTGGCCAGCAAGATCGGAGGGCAGGTCATCGGCTGCTTCGACCGGGAAGAGATGGTGGGGTTTGCGCTCTCCATCCCCGGCTCACGCGCCGGGCATGCCTACCTGCACTCGCACATGCTAGCCGTGCGGGAAGGGCACCGGAATGCCGGCATCGGGCGTCGCCTGAAGCTGGCCCAGCGGGACGACGCCCTGGCCCGCGGCTTCGATCTCATCGAATGGACCTTTGACCCGCTGGAGATCAAGAACGCCTTCCTGAACCTGGAGCGGCTGGGAGCCATCGCGCGCCGCTATAACGTGAACCAGTACGGCGTGGCCAGCTCGCCCTTGTGGGGAGGGATGCAGACCGACCGTCTAGTCGCCGAATGGTGGCTTCGGTCGGAGCGGGTGAAGACGCTCCTGGCCACTGGTTCCCACCCGCATTCCGCTGCCGAAGTCCGCATCACCGTTCCGGCCGAGGTCCATGAATGGAAGGCCAATCCAGAGACGCGCGACAAGGCGCGCGAGGTTCAGGTGCGCAACCGGGCGCACTTCCTGGAGGCCTTCGCGCGCGGCCTGGCGGTGCTCGGCCTGGAGCGCAACCCGCGCGGCGACGGCACCTTCCTGCTGGGACGCTGGGACGAAAGCTGGTCGTATGCCGTCAAGGAATGAAGCATGAAGATCGAGGCCCTCACGGTACGCGAGATCCGGATGCCGCTCGTCCACTTCTTCGAGACGAGCTTCGGCCGCACCACCGAGCGCAGGATCCTGCTGGTGACGGCCCACGCCGAGGGGACGGACGGGTGGGGAGAGTGCGTGGCGGGCGAGAGGCCGCATTACAACGAGGAGAGCACCGCGACGGCGTGGTACGTCATCGCCGAGGAGCTTGCCCCCGCGCTGGTGGGGAGGACTATCGAGCGGGCCCGCGATTGTGTGACCCTGTTCGCTCGGGTGCGCGGGAACGGCATGGCCAAGGCCGCAGTGGAGTCGGCGCTCTGGCACGTGGAGGCGCTGCAGCAGCAGCAACCGCTCTGGAAGTTGCTGGGCGGGACGCGGCGGGAGATCGAGTGCGGCGTCTCCATCGGGATCCAGGACTCGGTCGAGCAGTTGCTGGACAAGATCGCCATCGAGATCGCGGCCGGATACCGCCGTATCAAGCTTAAGGTGAAACCCGGCTGGGACCTGGAGGTCCTGGAGCGGGTGCGCGCGCGCTGGCCGGCCATCCTGCTGAGCTGCGACGCCAATTCTGCTTACACCACCGCGGACTTTGCCCGCCTGCGGGAGTTCGACCGCTTCAACCTGCTGATGATCGAGCAGCCGCTCTGGAACGACGACATCTACTTTCATTCCAAACTGCAGAAGCAGCTGCAGACCTCCTTGTGTCTGGATGAAGCCATCCACCACGCCCGCGACGCGGAAGCCGCGGCCGACCTGGGCGCCTGCCGCATCGTGAACATCAAACAGGGCAGGGTGGGGGGACTGGCCGAGGCGGTAAAGGTGCACGACGTTTGCGCCGCGCGCGGCATCCCTGTCTGGTGCGGCGGCATGCTGGAGAGCGGCATCGGAAGGGCGCAGAACGTGGCGCTGTCCACGCTCCCGAACTTCAAGCTGCCCGGCGACGTCTCGGCTTCGAAGCGCTACTGGAAGGAAGATGTCATCGAGCCCGAGGTGGAGGTCACCAGCGAGGGCCTCATCCGGGTCCCCGAGGCGGTGGGCATGGGGTACACGGTGAAGACGGAGTTGATCGAGCGGCTTACCGTTCGCAAGCAGACGTTTCGCGTGGCCACCGCGGGCGCCTAGCGGGCCGACTTGCCGGCCGCAGCGGTTTCACCATTCGACCTGCGGAGCAGCTCCACGCCCTGGGCGAAGGAGAGGTGCTGCGGCACCGGCCGGAAGTTGGAGGCGGTCTGCCGGTTGCGGATCTTGATGGTCTTGAAGAGCAGCGCCTTGCCGGTGAAGTTCAGGTTCATGGCGGTGGGGCGCCACACGCCGGCGCCGATGTCCTGCTGCTCGCCCATGAATTCACCGCCCTTGTTGAGTTTCCCCAGGAGGCCCCCGCCGACGTTCACGTCGCTTACCCGGCGGGCGTCGCTGCGGGCCAGGCGCATGGCCCGCGGCTCGATGAGCATGCTGCCTGCCATGCCCTCCAGCGCCTGCAGTTCGCGCGACTGCGGGCGAAAGTCGGGGTTGGGCACGAAGGTCAGCCGCACCAGGTCGCCGCTCTTACCGGGCGTGGTTCCGGCGTAGGTGTAGAGGAAGGCGTCGGGGAGGGCGCGCACCACGTTGCGGGTACGGCGATCATCCTCTTCCTGCTGCTTCATCTTCTTGCGGCGGAGTTCGGGGTCGGCAAGGTAGGCGTTCAGACGTTCCTGCTCGCCCTTCTCCAGTTGCGGGGTGAGCGGCTTGTCGTTCACGGCGATGGCGCGCGAGACGATGCCCTCGTCGGTCTCCACGTGCTCCTTGGTGATGATGCCGCGCTTGCCGTCCTGCCGGAGGGTGAACATGTGGCGCGGGGCGTCGGGCCGTTGGTCGGCCTGCATCTGGCTGTCGATGGCGCGGCGCACCAGTTCGTTGGCCGATAGCTTCAGATCCAGCGGCGCCGGTTTGGGCGGCGGGTCGCTGACGGCGATGGCTTGGGAGACGGTCTGGGCGGAGAGCGCCGCGGCAAGCAGCACGGCGTACACGCACGTCCAGCGGGCGCACTGGCAAAAGGATGACATCGGTACGAGATTAGACGAGAGGAGGCGGTGCTGCCGTTGCTTTTTCGTTGCGGGTGCCGGTCCCGGCAGGGGGACCAGCGGATACACCAGGAACTGCGAGAAAAGCCGATTGCCGGTGCAGGAATGCTGGAGTATAGTCTGCCTAAGCTGTTCTGCTCCGGCACTTTGCGGGTACCGGTTGCAGCTGCTGAGGACGTCCAGGAGATCACCGATGTGGAAATCCCATAAAGAGGAACCGCCTCGCCCACCCGCAACCCCCACCCCGCAACCCACCGCCGCCGCTCCCGTCATGCCACCCAAGGAGGTGCGTCCCATGGAACCGCCGAAGGAGAACTTCCGCGCCGACGTTGCGCACATCGGCAAGAGCGTGCTGGTGAAGGGAGAGCTGTCGGGCAGCGAGGACCTGTACCTGGACGGCGAAGTGGAAGGCAACATCGAGTTGCGCGATCACAGCCTGATCGTCGGCCCGCACGGGCGCGTCCGCGCCAACGTGCACGCGCGCGACGTGGTGGTCCACGGCAAGGTGGACGGCAACATCCGCGCCACCGAACGGGTGGAGCTGAAGAAATCCGCGGTGCTGGTGGGCGACATCGCCACGCAGCGCATCGTGATCGAGGACGGCGCCTTCTTCAAGGGCGGGATCGACATCCAGAAGGTGGAAGAGAAGAAGCAGGAGCCGAAGCGCGAAATGGCGATGGCGGCGTCGGCTTCTTACAGCTCCACCAGCGCGGGCAGCATCACGCCACAGCCGTCGCTGATGGAGCAGAAGAAGTACTGAGCGAGGCGGGCAGGGAGTCATGAGTTCGGTCACGCACGGCCTGTTCAGCAGGATGTTCCGCAGCCAAGCCGCGGCGGTGCCGGCGGCAACGGCGGCGCCGGAGCGCGTCAGCCGGCGTTCCAGCGGCCTGGGCGAATTCACCCGCGCCATTGCCGGGGAACAGGGCCTGCGGGTCCTGGACCTGGGGCCAACCTCGCCCACCAACCTCACTTATTTCAGCGAGATGGGGCATCGCATCTACACCGAGGACGTCCTGCTGGCGGCGCACGATTCCTCGCTGGCGGCCCGCGGCGAGGACGGCAAGCTGGGATACAACGTCCCGCAGTTCCTGACCGACAACCTGGCCTACGAGCGCGAGTTCTTCGACGCCGTCCTCTGCTGGGACCTGGCGGACTACCTGCCGGAGGCCCTGGTGAAGCCCATGGTCGAGCGTCTGCATTACGTGACCAAGCCGGGCGCGGTGCTCCTGGGCTTCTTCCACACCCGCGACGCCGGCCCGGAAGCTCCTTACTCCCGCTACCACGTGACCGGCAAGGACATGCTGGAGCTGCAGCGGGGGCCGAAGTTCCGGTTGCAGCGGGTCTTCGCCAACCGCCACATCGAGAACCTCTTCCACGACTTCGCCTCGCTCAAGTTCTTCCTGGCGCGCGACAACGTGCGGGAAGTGCTGGTCGTTCGCTAAACCCACCACAGAGACACTGATGACACAGAGAAGAAACAAGCTTCAGGTCGTGGTGCGTGAGCGCGTCTTATGGACCAGCAGTCTTCCCAGTGCCGGGATCTGAAGCACGCGCAGGATGGACCTGCGCACCGGGCCGGGCAGGTCGCTCAGGCGACGCAGCAGCGAGGCATTCCGAAAGACCGGCGCAATGGCGCTCTCGTATTCGCTGCGATAGCGGGAGGCGGCGTCGTCGAGCGTTCCCTCGCCGGCCAGGAACGGCGACAGAGCCCGCGCCGCCATGGCGCCGGTGCGCAGGGCGATGGCAATGCCGTCGCCGACGAACGGGTCCACGAAGCCAGCCGCGTCTCCCGCGTGCAGGACGCGCAGGCGGATGGGCAGCGGCCGCCGGAAGGTGAGGGGGAAGGTCCGCACCGTATCGATCGCCTGCCGCCACCGTCGGCTGCGCGCCTGAAGGTGCCGGCTGCGTGGAAAGACGTCCGTGAGGTCGTGGGCGCCTCCCTCCCGCACCATGGCGCAGACGTTGAGGAGGCCGGCAGCGACCGGTTGGACACCGCAGTAGCCGTCCTCGAAGAAGTACAGGTCCACGCACTCTTCCACGGCCTCCTCGGTCCGGCAATGGGCCTTCAGCCCGATCCATCGCTGTCTGGCGGCTTCGGTCCGAGAGTGGCGCAGGTTGGAGTTCCTTCCGGAGGCATCCACCACCGCCTGGGCATCGAACAGGCCGTCGGCGGTGCTCAAGCGGAAGGGACCACGGCCGATGATGTCCTCGACCGCCGTGCGCTGGCGGCAGGAGGCGCCGGCCTCTTCCGCGGCCAGCCAGAGGGCGTGGTCCAGGTCCGACCGGGGAATACTGGCCGCGGCGGGCCGGATGCTGCTGCGCAGGCGCGCGTCGTCGACCCATATCCGGACCTCGGAGATACGCGGCGCAGGCTCCAACAGGGTCGCGGCCCCGGCCCGCCCCAGCAACTCGCGCAGCAGCCCGAGAGACTCGGCGGAGACGAACTCGCCGCAGACCTTGTGCCGGGGCAGGTGCCCGCGCTCCAGCAGAAGCACGCGGCGGCCGGCTCGTGCCGCGAGGATGGCGGCTGCCGTACCCGCCGGGCCGCCACCGATGACCGCCAGGTCGAAGCGCCTCAGTGCTTCCAGGCGATCACCCCCAGGCGGAACAGGTAATGCCGGGTGAGTTCCAACTTGGCAGCGCTGCTGTCGCGCAGCAGGCGGTACATCTCGCGGCCGGTGTAGGCGGCGCGTACGGAGGCGGGGCCGTCGTGGCGGGTGAGGGGGCTGCGGTACAGCGGCAGGCCGGCATAGACCAGCGCAAGGTGCAGGGGATGTCGGCGGAGATCGTTGATCACCACGGCCATGCGGCAGACGCGCAGTGCCTCCTCCATGAAGCGCAGCAACTGTGGCGGCTCGAAGTGGTGCACCAGGAGAGAGCAGGCCACTACGTCGAAGCTCTCGGTGGCGAACGGCAACATCAGGGCGTCGGCCGCGGCCGAGGGAAGGCGGCCATCCAGATGAGTCGGCGCCCGATCGACGACGAATGGCACCATGCGCAGGCCGCTCTGGGCGAGTTCCGCGCCGGCCTGCAGCATGAGGTCACCGTTGGCCCCGCCGACATCGAGCACGCTGAATTGCCAGAGCCTGGCGGGACGGACCACGCGCCGCAGAAGGTCGCAGAGAGTGCTGGTCCCGCCGAACCACTGGTTGATGCGCTTAAGGTCGGCCAGGGAGGCGGAAACCTGGCCGGCCGTGCCGGCGTCGGTGTCCAGCAACTCGGGTCTGAGTTCGCGCTTCATGGCGGGCCACCATTGAACCACCCCGGCGGCGGAACGCCAATACCCGGTTCAGACCGTCTCCAGTTCTTCCTCCAGCAGCTGCTTGTTGTACAGCTCGGTGTAGTAGCCGCCGCGCCCGATGAGCTCATCGTGGGTGCCGTACTCCACCACACGCCCGTTGGCGAGGACGGCGATGCGGTCGGCGTTGCGGACGGTGGAGACGCGGTGAGAGATGAAGATGGTGGTGCGCCCCGCCATGACCTCGCGCAGGTGGTCGAGGATCTTCTCCTCGGTGTAGGTGTCGACGCTGGAGAGCGCGTCGTCCAGCACCAGGATGCGCGGATCGCGGATGATGGCGCGGGCGATGGCGGTGCGCTGTTTCTGGCCGCCGGAGAGGGTGATGCCGCGCTCGCCCACCATGGTGTCGTACTTTTCCGGAAAGCCCTCGATCTCCGCGGCGATGCCGGCCCCGGCGGCGGCATTTCGCACATGCTCGTCGCCGGCGTCGGGGACGCCGAAGGCGATGTTCTCGCGCACGGTGGTGGAGAACAGGAACGTTTCCTGGGGAACGAAGCCGATGTTGCGGCGAAGGTATTCCAGCGGATAGTCGCGTATGGGCCGGCCGTCGAGCAGCACGCAGCCGGGCGCGGCGTCGTAGATGCGCGGGATCAGGCTGACGAGGGTGGTTTTGCCGGAGCCGGTGGGGCCGACGATGGCCAGGCTGCTCCCGGCCGGGACCTTCAGGGTCACATTGTCCAGCACGGGGGTGCCGTTGTAGGCGAAGGTCAGGCCGCGGAACTCTAGGTCCCCGCGCAGCGGCTCCGCCGGGACGGCAGCGCCGGGGAGGTCGGTGACCTGCGGCTGCTCCATCAGGATCTCATTCACACGGATCAGGGAAGCGGTGCCGCGCTGGAACACGTTCACCACCCAGCCCAGGGCGATGATGGGCCACGTCAACAGGTACATGTAGAAGAGGAAGGCAACAAAGTCTCCCACGGAGATTCCCGCGCGTCCTCCCGACTGCAGGTAGAGCAGGGCCTCGCGGCCGCCCAGCCACAGGACCAGGGCGATGGCCAGCCCCAGGACCAGTTCCAGGGTCGGCCACAGCATCCCCATCAGGCGCACCAGGCGCAGGCTGCGGGTGATGTATTCCCGGTTCGCGGTCTCGAAGGCCGCGACCTCGGCCTGCTCCTGGGCGTAGGCGCGGATCAGGCGGGCGCCGGAGAAGTTCTCCTGGGCGCGGGCGGAGATGTCGGAGAACATGGCCTGGATGCGCTCGAAGCGCTCATGGATGCGGGCGCCGAAGTACTGGATGAGCACGCTGATCAGCGGCAGGGGCAGAAAGGCGTACAGCATCAGGCGGGGGCTGATCTGGTACATGAAGATCAGCGCTCCTGCCGTGGCCACCAGCGTGTTGGCCGTGTACATGATGCCCGGGCCGAGCAGCATGCGCACGGCGTTCAGGTCATTGGTGGCGCGGGCCATGATGTCGCCGGTGCGTGTCCGCTGATAGTAGGAGTAGGACAGTGACTCCAGGTGGCGGAAGATGTCGTTGCGCAGGTCGAACTCGATCTCGCGCGAGATGCCGATGACCTTCCAGCGGGTCAGGAACTGGAAGACGCCCTTGCTGACCGCCACCGCCAGGATCAGCGCGGCGTTGAGCAAGAGCGTGCGGCGGGTGAATCCCTGGTTCAGAGCGTCGATGGCCCGCCCGATCACCCAGGGCAGCCAGACCCCCAGGCCGTTGTTGAACAGGACGAAGATGGCGCCCACGGCCAGTCCACGGCGGTACTTCCAGAGATAGGGCGCTAGGGGCGTGAGCTGCTTGAGCATGCGATTCCGGACCTGAAGTCCTAAAGATGAAATCCTAGCACCCGGGGGTTCAGGTTTCTTACAGCGGAGCGACCTGCCGGCTGATTCGGAAATGGGATGCGAGTTCCTTGTTGGCACGGTGGAGCAAGACCGCAGTCGCCAGTGGCTCCTCCCGCAACTCGCAAGGTGATGGGACAGAGGCAGTTAGGAGCACACGTCCGCGCGGGCCGAGTTGGCTGAAGGGATGCACTAGGAGGGCGGCGACTCTTGAGTGCCGGAGCTCCCGATGAAACTCCACCCTTCGCTCTTTCTCTTGCTGTTGCTCCCCTTCGGCTTGGCGGGTGCAGACACGCTCCCCGGGCCGGTGCCGCAGGAACTGATCGTCGTGCACGACGGCCTGGAATGGGTTTGGGCATCGCCCTGTTCCGGCCTGTGCAGTGTGCCCCTGCCCACTTACCAGGACGGATGGCGGTATGCGACCGGAGAAGAGTGGGAATCGCGTCCGGAGCCCACGGATTTCCTGAACCCAGAGGGCACGGTCAAGTGCGCGGCGGCCTACTTCGATCCGGTCTGGCAGCATTGCGACTGGGACGACGCCGTGGAAGGGCAGATCACCAGCCTGCTTGACGGTGAGCGCCATGAAAGCTGGTTTGTCCGCGGTGGGGCGCGGGATACGGGCGTCCCGGAGCCAACCTCATTGGTTCTGGTGGGCAGTGGGTTGCTGGCTTTGGCGGGATGGAGGATGCGAAGGTACTAGGTAGATACCTTCAAGATCAGATATCCGCCGGCCAGACCGAAGATCAGGTCGGGCGACCAGGCGGCGAGCGCCGGCGGCAGCTGGTTCAGGTTTCCCAGCGCCTCGAACAGGCCCGACACCACGATGTAGACGATGGCGATGCCCACCGCCGTGGCCACGCCGGCGATCGCTCCGCGCTTGGAGGCGCCCACCGCGAAGGGGATGGCCAGCACCGCCATCACGAAGGTGATGAGCGGGTAGGCGAACTTCTTGTGGAGCTGCACCCGCAGCCGCACCACGTCGAAGCCGCTCTGCTGCAAGTCGTCGATGTAGCGCTTCAACTCCACGTAGTTCATCTCCGAAGACTGCTTCACTTCCTTCTTGAAATAGACCGGCGGCTCGTTCAACTCGGCGAAGGTGGAGACGTCGAAGGTGCGGTACTGGGCGATGGCGTTGCCGCGGAACTCTCGTTCCCATCCCCGCTCGAAGACCCACTTCTGCAGGTGGTCGTCCCAATGCGCTCCGCGGGCGTAGACGCGCCGGGTGAACTGGAATGACTTGGGGTCGAACTCGAAGGCGGAGATGCTGCCGAAAATGTCGGCGTTGGGATCGAAGAACTCGTAGTAGTAGATGGTGGACTGCTGGCCGAAGATCCACTTGCGGTCGGGACGCAGGTAGGTCTGCGCCGGCTTGCCCTTGATGGCGTTACGGATGGCGTCCTGCCGCTTGTTGGCCTGCGGCAGGTAGAACTGCTCGAAGAAGAACAAGCCCACAGGCAGCACCGAAGCCAGCACCAGGACCGGCAGCACGGCGCGGTAGATGCTGATGCCGGTGGCCTTCATGGCAGTGATCTCGTTCGACTTGTGCAGGATGCCGAAGGTGACCAGCACCGCCAGGAGCACCGCCATCGGGGCCATCAGGTAGACCATCGAAGGCAGGAAGTTGACCAGGTACTCGCCCACGGTGATGAGCGGGACCTTGTTGCGGACGATGTCGCCCAGCAGGTCGAAGAAGGTGAACACCAGGGCCAGCACCAGGAAGGCGGCGAGGATCAGCAGCAGGTAGGTAGTGAAGTCGCGCAGGATGTAATCGTCGAGGATCTGGGGGAAGCGGCCGCTGAACATGCGGCGGCGGTTGGCGGCGCGCTCAAAGGCGCTGGCCGCTCCCTCAGCGCGCTTCATCAGGCGCTGCCGCCAGCCGGCGTGGGCGAAGCGCCAGCCGCCGATCTCCAGCCGGTCCACCCGCCACAGCAGCACCAGGCCACCCAGCAGGAAAAGGATGTTCGCCATCCACGCGCCCAGGACGGGAGTGAGCTTCGCCTGCCGCGCAAGGCCGACTCCGACCGAGGTCAGGGAGTAGTAAACGAAAACCAGGAAGATGGTGAGGATGAACCCCGTGCTCTTGCCGCCCTTCTTGGAGGAGAGGCCGAGCGGTATGCCGACCAGGGCCAGTACCAGGCAGGAGCTGGGCAGGGCCAGGCGGCGCTGGAATTCAATGGCCAGCCAGCGCGCGGCGTCGGGCTCGGCGGTGCGCGACAGCTCCCACAGCCTGCCGGAGGCCAGCTCCTGGACCGGGCCCCACATGACCGTCTGCCTGGGTTCGGCCTCGGGCAGGTCGATGGGAATGTCGGTCTCGCTGAAGCTGGTGATGGAGTACTGCGCGGGCTGCCTGGGATTGCTCTCGTGCTGCGATCCGTTCTTCAGGTGCAGGCGGATTCTGGCCGGGGACTCGTTGATGACCACGCCTTCCTCGGCCAGGATGATCTTGGGCGCGCCGGCGGTGCGGATGTCGGCGAGGACGATGCCGCGCCAGATGGCCGCCCCTCCGGCGGCGGACACGTCCTGCACGTAGAGCACGTAGTTCTCGAAGTCTTCGTAGAAGACCCGAGGCTGGACCTCGTAGGAGGCCTGCGACGTGGAGAGGCGGTTCTGGAGTTCGGCGAGGGCTTTGGACGACCAGGGCGCCAGCCAGACGGAGACCAGCAGGGAAAACAGCCAGGCGGCGATGGCGAAGAGCGCCATGGCCCTTACAAACAGACCGACGCCCAGGCCGCTGGCGCGCATGGCCGTGACCTCGCTGTCGGCGGCCAGGCGGCCCAGCCCGATCAGGATGCCGACCAGCACTCCCATGGGGACGGTGTACTTCAGGACGGGCGGCAGGGTGTAAAGGAACGCCTCTACTACGGTAGGCAGCGGAGCGCTGTTGCGCACCACCACCTCCATCAGCTTGGCGATGTCGCGCATGAACAGGACGAAGGTGAACAGGCCCACGCCGATGGCCGCGTGGGCGACCACCTCGCGCAGGATGTACCTCGTCAGGATGCGCACGGAATCAGCCTAGCACAGCTGTCACGGCGCACAGCAGTGGGCCCCCGCCATGGGGTATGCTGTGCGGCGATGCCCGTCATCCGCGTGGTGTTCCTCTGGCACATGCACCAGCCCTACTACAAGGACCTGGTGACCGGCGAGTACCGGTTGCCGTGGGTCCGCCTGCATGCCTTGAAGGATTATTACGGGATGGTCAAGCTGCTGGACGAGTTCCCGGCGGTCCACCAGACCTTCAATCTCGTGCCCTCGCTGATCGCGCAGATCCAGGACTACGTGTCCGGCAAGGCACAGGACCCGTACTTCGACGTCGCCGTGAAGCCGGCGGGCGACCTCAACCCGCAGGAGAAACGCTTCGCGCTGCAGTACCTGTTCCAGGCCAACGCCGCGAACATGATCGGGCGGTACCCGCGCTACCGCGAACTGTACCAGCAGTTCCGGTCGGTGGGGGAGAACCCGGAAAAGGCGGAGCGCTTCTTCCAGGCCAGCGACTACACGGACCTTCAGGTGCTGTCCCAGCTCGCCTGGTTCGACGAGTTGTTCCTGGAGGACAAGGAGGTCGCCGGGCTTATCCGCAAGGGGCGCGGCTACAGCCCCGACGACCAGCGCCTGGTGGCGGCCAAGCAAAAAGAATTCCTGTCGCAGGTCCTGCCCGCTTACAAGACGGCGGAGGAGAAGGGACGCATCGAGATCTCCGCTTCGCCGTACTACCACCCCATCCTGCCGCTGCTGTGCGACACGGATGTGGGCCGCGTCGCGGCGCCGGGACTCACCCTCCCACAGAACCGCTTCCGGCGCCCCGAGGATGCTGAGGAACAACTGCGCCGCGGGCTCGACCTGCATGAGCAGGTCTTCGGGCGGCGGCCGCGAGGCGCGTGGCCATCGGAGGGCAGCGTTTCCGACGAGGTGCTCACGCTGGGACACAAGGCCGGGCTGACCTGGATGGCTACCGACGAGGGGGTGCTGGGGCGCTCGCAGGGGAAGTACTTCGCCCGCGACGGCGAGGGCCGGCTGTCGGAGGAGGCAGCGGAGCGGCTTTACCGGGTCTATCGCTGGCAGCAGGGGCCGGCTTCGATGCACCTGCTGTTCCGCGACCACTCGTTGAGCGATCTGATCGGGTTCGTGTACTCGGGGATGGGGGCGAAGGAGGCCGCCCAACACCTCATCCAACGCTTGAAGGAGTGCGCGAAATCCGTTCTGCAGAAGAAGAAAGACGCTGTCGTGCCCATCATCCTGGATGGTGAGAACGCCTGGGAGTTCTATCCGCAGTCGGGCCGGGAATTCCTGCGCCGCGTGTACGACCTGATCGCCCGTGACCCGGAGATCGAGGCCACGACCGTGTCGGAGGCGATCTCCAGCACGGCCGCCTTCGGGGAGCTGAGCAGCATCGTGCCGGGGTCCTGGATCAACGCCAATTTCAACGTGTGGATCGGGGCGCCGGAGGACAACCGCTCGTGGGACTGCCTGCACGAGGCGCGGGAGTTCTATGGGGAAGCTGCCCCACGGGCTTCCGATGAAGCCCGTCGGCTCGCCTACGAGGAGCTGCTGATCGCGGAAGGCAGCGACTGGAACTGGTGGTACGGCCCGGAGCACCGTTCCGCCAACGACCGGGAGTTCGATGAGCTGTACCGCAAGCACCTGTCCAACCTGTACCAGGCGCTGGGAGCGACACCTCCCGAACACTTGGCGCAACCCATCGCCGCAGGGGTGGCGCGGCCGTACTTCGCGCCGCAGACCGCCTACATCCATCCGCGCATCGACGGCAGCGCGGCGGGTTACTTCGACTGGATCGGCGCGGCCATGTACACCGCCGACCGCCGCTCCTCCGCCATGCATGGGAAGCAGTTCATGCTGGACGCGGTGTATGCGGGAGTCGACGGGCAGAACCTTTACGGCCGGCTGGATTTCAGCGGCGGTGTCCCGGACGGGCGATTCGAGGTACTGGTGAACATCGAGATGTTGCCCGCACCCGCGCCCGCCGGCGGCCGCAAACGCAGGCGCCGCCCGTTCCGGCTGGTGTCGCAGATCGAGGGCAAGCGGCTGACTGCCACGGCCCTTCGTCGCGGCGAACGAGGCGCGCCGGTGCGGCAGGCGGAGAGCGTGACGGCGCGGTTGCAGCGGGCTTTCGAGTTCCGCATGCCTCTGGAGTTGCTGCATGCGGCGGCCGGCGATCGCCTGTATCTGCGATTCAGCCTTTGGCGCGACCGGCTGCCCATCGACGCGCTGCCGCTGGAGGGCTCGCTCGAGCTTGCAGTTGCGCCCGAAGAGGAACTCGCGGCCCTGTCCTACAGCCGCTGAGGACAAAAGAAGGGGAGCCGCAGCTCCCCCTGGAAAGATGCGCGCCGCTACTTTCCTGTTGCGGCCATTTCCATCGGACGACTGAGTTCGAGGACGATCTCCGAACCGGCCGGCAATTCCGCCGAATGCCGCTTCATGAGCCAGTGGGCTACGGTGACGCTGCCGCCGACCAGGGCCCCGACCAGCGCGCCCTTGCCGCCGCCGGCGATCGCTCCCACGCCCACGCCGGCGCCGGTGCCGATGGCGATCTCCTTCTTGTCCCGTCCGGTCATGCCGTCGCCCTTGATCTTTCCTTCTTCGTCGACGGAGAGGTCGAGGCGAGTATCGGTGTCCACGACGGCGGCGCTGATGGTGTACTTGTCGCCATTGGGCATGGTGAGCAGGTCGGGACGCAGGTCGATCATGGGCTTGCCCTTGACCCGCCGCGGCTCCGACAACTTGGCGATGTGTCCTTCCACCGCCGCGCCCACGGGAATGATCTCCTTGCCCTGGTGGACGACCGCTTCCGTCACCCGGCCGGAGAAAGCATCCCCGACCTTGCTGGAGCTGGTGGAGATGGTGGTTTCCAGTTTCAACTTCACGGCGGTGCCAGCCGGCAGCGCCACTTGTGCCGCGGCGGCCGACAGCAGAAAGGCCATCACCACCGCTACCACGACGACTTTCTTCATCTCTCCTCCTGAAAGCTGTTGCTGCTGCACCCGTTCAGAGGCTCCGAAGCGCCTCCAGGACCTGAGCGAGCGGGGCCCGGTCGTGCTGGTCTTTGCCCACGAAGATGAAACGCACCACGCCGTCCCGGCCGATCACGAAGGTGGCGGGGCGCGCGATGTTGAAGGCGTCCATGCCGATGCGGTGGTAGACGCCGTAAGCCTTGGTCACCTGCCGGTCTTCGTCCAGCAGAAAGGGGAAGCTGATGGGGTGGCTGGCCAGGAACTGTTCGGGCTTGAAGATCCCGGAGCGCTTCTCGGCCGCGACGTAGAGCAGGGAAGCGCCCGCCGTTTTGAACTCGTCCCGGTGCGGCTCCAACTGAGCCATGCGCTTGCGGCAGTTGGGTCACCAGGTGCCTCGCAGGAACTCGACGACCACCGGGCCGCGGGCGACTGCGTCGCTCAGGGCGAAGCTGCCCTCGCGATTGGCCGCCGCCAGGGTGAAGCCGGGGGCGCTGTCGCCCACTTTCAGGGTGCTCGTTTCCGCCATCCTGCCCGGACTGTAGAACACCGAAGAAAACCGGACAATAGCGGAAGAAACACGGGAATCAAGCTGGATACTGCGGGAGGAAAGCGCGCGACTGCACAAGAATCAGGGCACTTGAAATTCGAACTAGTTCAAATTAGCGTTTGAACATGTTCAAAAAGGCAGATGAGACACGCGCCAAGCTTCTGCAGGTCGCTCTTGCACTTTTCCGCACCAAGGGGTTCGACGCCACGACCATGCGTGACATCGCCGCCGGCAGCGAGCTTTCCATCGGCGCGGCCTACTACTACTTTCCCAGCAAGGAGGCGATCATCCTGGCCTACTACGAGGATGTGCAGGCCGAGCACCGGAGGCGGGTGGAGGCGGCGCTGCCTTCGTCGGCGGACCTGCGGCAGAGGCTGGGCATGGTGATGCACAGCAAACTTGACCTGGTGAAGGAAGATCGCAACCTGCTGGGTGCGCTCATGCGGTACGTGGGCGAGCCCGGCAGCCCGGTGTCGATCCTGGGGCGGCGGACGCAGACGATCCGCGACGACAGCCGCGCGCTGGTGGCCGAGGCGATTGGCGACCGCGTGCCGGCGGAGATTGCCGACCTGGTGGTCACGTCGGTCTGGAGCCTGCAGATGGGCTTCCTGATGTACTTCATCTACGACTTCTCCGAAGGCGCGGCCCGCACCCGCCGCCTGATCGACAGCGCGCTCGACTGGGTGGTGCAGATCCTGCCGGCGGTCTCCAATCCCCTGGTGCAGCCGCTGGCGAGGCCGCTGCTGAAGGGACTGACCACGCTGATGAGCGACGCGGGCCTGCTTCCCGCCGGCCCCGCAGCGCGCGTCGCCTGAGACGTTTGTTTATAATCGCCGGTTCGCGGAGGGCGTATGGCTCCTATCAGCAGAGTACACGCGCGCGAGGTCCTCGACTCGCGGGGGAACCCCACGGTGGAAGCGGAAGTGACGCTGGCCACCGGGGCCGCCGGACGGGCTGCCGTCCCCTCGGGCGCCTCGACCGGAGAGCACGAGGCGGTCGAGCTGCGCGACGGCGACAAGGGCCGCTACCTGGGCAAGGGCGTCCGCAAGGCGGTGGAAAACGTCAACCGAGAGATCGCTAAGGCTCTGGCCGGCATGGAGGCCTCCGACCAGCGGGCGCTGGATCGCCGCATGATCGAGCTGGACGGCACCGAGAACAAGGGCCGTCTGGGGGCCAACGCCATTCTGGCCGTCTCCATGGCCGCGGCCAGGGCGAGCGCCGCCGAATCAAAGGTCCCGCTCTATCGC
>CAYTPH010000018.1:0-18294 GCA_964439635.1 uncultured Terriglobales bacterium | reverse complement strand
GTGGGCGATCTGCTTGATGATGCGGGCGCGCGGGTCGTAGTTCTTGTACACCCGGTGCCCGAAGCCCATCAGCTTGCACTCGCCCTTCTTCACCTTCTCGATGTAGGCGGGGATGTTCTCCTTCTTCCCGATCTCGTCGAGCATGATGAGGACGGCCTCGTTGGCGCCGCCGTGCAGCGGCCCGGAGAGCGCCGCCGCCGCCGCCGCCGCCGACAGGTAGGGGTCGGCCTGCGAGCTGCCCACCGAGCGCATGGCGTTGGCCGAGCAGTTCTGCTCGTGGTCGGCGTGCAGGATGAACAGGATGTCCAGCGCGCGCGCCAGGGTGGGGTTGGCCAGGTACTTCGGCTCCACCATCCGCCACAGCATGTTCATGAAATTTTCGGGATAGCTCAGCTCGTTGTCCGGATAGACGTAGGGATAGCCGAGGCTGTGGCGATAGGAATACGCCGCGATGGTCGGCACCTTGGCGATGAGCCGGACGATCTGCCGGTAGCGCACCTCTGGGTCGGCGATGTCGCGCGACTCCGGATACACGCTGCCCAGCGCCGCCAGCGTGCTCACCAGGATGACCATGGGGTGGGCGTCGTGGCGGAAGCGGCTCATGAAGGCTTTGGTGGTCTCGTGCAGCATGGTGTGGTGGGTGATCTGCGCCACCCACTCCCCCCGCTGCTTGGGCGTGGGCAGCTCGCCGTGGATGAGCAAGTAGGCGACGTCCAGAAAGGTGCAGTGCTCCGCCAGTTGCTCGATGGGGTAGCCGCGGTAGCGCAGGATGCCCTTGTCGCCGTCGATGAAGGTGACGGAGCTCTTGCAGGAGGCGGTGTTCATGAAGGCGGGGTCGTAGCCCATCAGGCCGAAATCATCGGGGTCGGTCTTGATCTGCCGCAGGTCCATGCTGCGGATGGTGTTGTTCTCGATGGGCAAGGTGTAGCTCTTGCCCGTCCGGTTATCGGTGATGGTAAGGGTCTTATTCATGCGGATCCTCCGAGACATCTCGTGTGGACCGCGCGCCCTGCGCGGCCCGGTTGCGCGCAACCGATGGATGAGGGCGGATACCCGTGGGCGAGCAGGCCGCCGGGCGAAAGCTGCGCCCCGTGAGGAAGGATGACGAGGTGGAGCGGCGCGAGTGCGGCGCACTTACCCGGTTGCTGATGGTAGGCGCATGGAGAACGGGGCGTCGGTGAGCCGGGTCACACCGCTTTGTTCGCCTGCCGGCGCAGCAGCTCCCAGAGCTGCTCCAGGTCGGCGCGGGTGGTCCCCAGGTTGCCGATGGCCACCCGCAGCACCACCTGGCCGTTCAGCAAAGTGCTGGAAAGGAAGAAACGGCCGTCGGCGTTCACCCGGTCGAGCAGCGCCCGGTTGGGCTCGTCCGCGCCCTTCAGGCGGAAGCAGACCACGGAGAACGGCACCGGCGCCACGCGCTCGAAGCGGGAGTCGGCATCCACCCAGGCGGCGAATTCCCTCGCCCAGGCTATGTGCCGGCGCAACGCCGCCTGGATGCCCTCCCTGCCGAAGTAGCGCATGGTGAACCACAGCTTCAGGGCGCGGAAGCGGCGTCCCAGCGGCACTCCGTAATCCATCAGGTTGACGGCGCGCGGGTCTTCGGCCGTGCGCAGGTACTCCGGGACCAGCGAGAAGGCGCGGCGCAGGATGTCCGGGCGCCGGGTGTAGAACGCGCTCAGGTCTACCGGGACGAACAGCCACTTGTGCGGGTTCATCACCACGGAGTGGGCGCGCTCCATGCCGGCGAAGAGCGGCTTCAGTTCCGGCAGGATAGCGGCGTTGCCCGCGTAGGCGGCGTCCACGTGCAACCACATGCCGTGCCGGTCGGCCAGGTCGGCGAGCGCGGGGACCGGGTCCACGCTGGTGGTCGAAGTGGTGCCGACGGTGGCGACGATGCAGAAGGGCCGCTTGCCCGCCTTCAGGTCCTGCTCGACGGCCGCGGCCAGCAGGTCGGGGCGCATGCGGAACTCGGCATCCACGCCGATCTTGCGCACGTTCTTCTGCCCCACCCCGAGGGCGATGGCGCCCTTTTCGATGGAGGAGTGTGACTGCTCGGAGGTGTAGAGCACCAGGTCGTTGCGGCTGCCGTTCTCGCGCGCCGCCGGGTCCACCATCTCCCGCGCGGCGGCGATGGCGTGCAGGCTGGCGACCGAGGCGGTGTCGTAGATGATGCCGAAGAACTCCGCCGGCAGGCCCATCCACTGCCGTAGCCAGCCCAACGTCACCTGCTCCAGCTCGGCGATGGCCGGCGAGGTCTTCCAGTGCAGCCCGTTGGTGTTCAGCGCCGCCGCCAGCATCTCCCCCAGGATGGCGGGCGTGGAGCCCGAGGTCGCGAAGTAAGCCAGGAAGCCGGGATGGTTCCAGTGGGTGACCGCGGGGAGGATGAGCCGGTCGAAATCGGCGAGCAGCTGGTCGAAGCCCTCGCCCCGGTCGGGCGCGGAGGCCGGCAGCGCATCTATCAGGTCGCCCGGCTTGATGGGCGCGATCACGGGGTAACGGCGCGTGTGCTCCAGGTAGTCGCAGATCCAGTCCACGGCGCGGTGGCCGGCCTGGCGAAAATCGGCGATCGACTGCGACAGCAGGGCGTCATCGGATCGGGCGCCCGGGGCAGAGCTGGACATGGTGATGCTCCTCGGACGCCCATTCTAAACGGCGCGCGTGCCTGGTCTTCGGCGTTCGGGAGTGGGCTTTCGTCCCAACTCTCCTCCCTCCGGACCCAAGCCCCTGGCGGGAGCGACGCTGGCCCGTCTATGCTGCGGGCTTCGTGCCTGACGGCACGCTGCTGTCCTTCACCCTGAGAGGCGCCTATGCTCCGAACCCTTCCGCTCCTGATTGCCGTCTTTCTCGCCGTCCCCCGCCCGGCCGCCGGACTGGACCACCAGAAGCTCGCTCGGTCGCTGGCCGACACCGAGCGCGAGTTCGCCCGCATCACCGCCGCCAGCAACGTGCGCGACGGCTTCCTGAAGTACTTCGCCGAGGACTGCATCTCCTTCGCTCCGGAGCCCGGTCTGGCGGTGCCGCGGCTGACGGCCGACCAGCCCGACGACAGCATCATCCTGGACTGGAAGCCGGTGGTGACCGGCCTCTCCCGCGCCGGCGACCTCGGCTATAACACCGGCCCGGTAACCATCACCGAGCGCAAGTCGGGCAAGCTCATCGGTCGCAGCTACTTCATGTCGATCTGGCGCCACCAGCCCGACGGCCAGTGGAGAGTGATCCTGGACATCGGCGGACGCATCCCCGAAGGCCACGTCGCTCCCGATTGGGCGATGATGCCGCTCTCGCCGTATGTGAAGAAAGATTCCGGCGTTCCTTCTCCCGATTCCATCCTCGCCATCGAGGAGCGTTTCCGCTCCGCCGTCGCCGAGAAAGGCGCGATGGCTGCCTACCCGGCCTTTCTCGACCGCAAGGAGATCCGGCTGCATCGCCGGCTGCACCAGCCCATGACCACCTGGGCCGCCGCCGAAGAGTATCTCCGCGCACAGCAGCAGCGCGGCACCCTGGCGTGGAAGCTCGTTGCCGCCAAGATCGCCGCTTCCGGGGACCTCGGCTACAGCTATGGGACCTACTCCATCACGCCGGCGGGTGCTCCGGCGGTCGAGGAAGGCAGCTACACCCACCTGTGGAAGCGCGACGCGGCGGGCGACTGGAAGCTGGTGCTCGATGTGGCCGTCCCCTTCCCGCCCAAGCAGCCGGCGCAGTAGGGTCAGCGGCCCTGGGACTTATCTTTCTGGTCGGTGTCCACCCAGAAGAGCTGGAAGTCGCTGAAGCTGTGCTTGTGGTGGTAGCGCCGGCCGCGGTAGTCCAGGTAGATGTTGGCCTGGCGCGGCAGCCATAGCTGCAGCTCGCGCTTGGGGAAATCGACCATGCCGTAGTCGATCTCGAAGTGCTCGCGCTCGACGATCTTCTCGATGGGCTCCAGCAGATCGGTCTGCAGCCGCAGCACCTGGAAGGTGGCGGCGTCGATCCAAGCGCGCCCCTTCAGTCGTACGGGGAAGACCAGATTGGCGACCCGGTACTGGCGGAAGTTGTTCTGCCGCTCCTGCTGAAAGCGCAGCTGCCAGGCAGGCTTGCCGTCGAGGCTGGCCTGCCCCTCGCAGGTCACGGCGAAGTCCTTGACGTAGTGAGGATGGAAGATGAGGGCGAAAGCGGCGCCGCCGCTGGTGGCCAGCCGGGTGGGCATGGTGTTGGTGGCGGTGCTGTCGTCGCGGTACTCCTCCACCGCGAACTGTCCGGGCCGCACCTCCCGGATGTAGGCCACGTAGCTGAACTTCGCCTTCACCGCGCTCCCGGGGCGGCCGTCCTTCTCCATTTCGATGTACTCGATCTGCTCGCGCGCCGCGAAGCGCTGCAGGCTCACGGCGAATTCCTTCACCCGCGCGCCGGTCTTGGACAGCACCTCCGGCAGCGGGCAGGGCTGCTCGTTGCTGACGGGCGGCACGGCGGAATCGATGTCGGGCGGGACCCAGGAGTGCGCCTGGGCCGGCGGCCCTTGGGCTCCACACACTCCGGCCAGGGGCAGGACCACAAGCCACCAGGCCAGAAGGATGGTTGCGGGCACGGGCCGCACTACGTTCCTGGGCGCCATCATGAGGACCAATCATGATACCGGGAGAGGGCCCTTCCGCAACAGGCATTGGGACGAATCGCGGAATAGCCCGCCTCGCTCCTGGGCGTTCGCGCCCGCATGCATCTGCTAGACTCCGCCTCGGCATGCACCGGGCGCTGATCGTCTACAACCCGCACGCGGGGACGCGCTGGAAGGCGCGCCAGAAGACGATCCAGTCCCTGCATGCGGCCTTGCGGCGCGCGGGCATCGAGGCCTCGACGGTGGAGACGGGAGGGCGAAATGCGCCGCCGGGATCCGTCTTCGAACATGCCGGCGATGCGGATACCGTGATCGCCTGCGGCGGCGACGGCACCGTCAATGAAGTGCTGCAGGGGATGATCGCCTGCAAGCTGCGGGCCGCGCTGGCGGTGGTCCCGCTGGGCTCCGGCAACCTCCTGGCCCGCGAGCTGGCCATCGGCAGCCTGGACTCGGTGGCGGCGTGTTTGCTGGAGACGCCGCCGGTCCGCCATCCGGTAGCGCAGATCGAATCACTGCAGCGCAAGGAAGTCCGCTACTGGCTGGCCGCCGCCGGCGTCGGGCTGGATGCCAAGGTCATCTGCGACCTCTCCCCGCGGCAAAAAGCCAACTTCGGCATCGCCGCCTACTACGCCGAAGCTACCCGCCAGCTGCTGCTGCGTCGCCAGACCTTCCCCTGGTTCCGTGCCGAGTTTGAGGCCGACACGGGCCAGGCCCGCAGCGAACGGGTCACCCAGGTGGTGGCGGAGAGGATCGGTTACTTCGGACGCTGCCTGGAGCCGGCCGACTGCGGGCCTTTGGACCCGCGGGCCTTGCGGGTTCTGTTGTTCAAGACCGCGAAGCGCAGTGCCTTCGTGCGCTACGGCGCCGGGCTGCTCGCCTGGCAGGCGGCGCACCGCGCGGCCCGGGTCCCGGGGATCGAAGTGGTCCGCACCCGCACACTCACCTGCTACCCCGAAAGCGCAGGCGCTCGAGAGACCCTGGCGGAAGTGGACGGCGAGCTGTTCGGGACCATCCCGGTACGCCTGTCAGTCTCGGAACATTCGGTTCCCGTGATCCGTCCGCGTGTGCGGCCGGGATAGGAGGCGTTTCCCTGGCGGCGCCGCGGTGACATGGCCAGCTGAGCGCCGCCCTAGGCTGGCGAATCCGCCCGCCAGGAACCGCCGGAGTGGCGGACGTCGGCGCCCCGCACCCAGAAGATGACGTCTTCGGCGATGTTGGTGGCGTGATCGGCGATGCGCTCCAGGTTGCGCGACACCAGCAGCGCGTCCAGCGCCTGGCGCGCGTTCTCCCCGGAGCTCTCCATGATCTTCAGCAGCGACTGGAAGGCCGCTTTGTTCATGCCGTCGACGGCATCGTCGCTGCGCAGGATCCGGTCGGCGATGTTGACGTCGCCGGCGATGAACGCCTGCAGCGCCTGGTGCACCATGCTGGTGGCGGTCTCCGCCATGCGCGGGATGTCCACCGGGAGGTCCACCGGCGAGGCGTTGGCCACATCTTGCGCCCGTTCCGCGATGTTCACCGCCTGGTCGCCCACGCGCTCCAGGTCGGCGTTGATCTTCATGACCGCGGTGATGAACCGCAGGTCCACCGCCATGGGCTGCTGCATGGCCAGCAGGTCGATGGCCAGCTCGTCGATCACCCGCTCCAGCTCGTTGATGGCGGCCTCGGCGCGGAACACCGCCTCGGCGCGCTTCAGGTCGCGCTGCACGTAGGCCTGCACCGCGTTCTGCACTGCGGCCTCGGCCATGCCGCCCATGGTGAGCAGCTTCTCTTTCAATTCGTCCAAGCCCTGGTGGAAGCGAGTGCGCATTATCCGAACCTGCCGGTGATGTAGTCCTCCGTCCGCTTGTCCGACGGGGTGGTGAAGATCTTCTCGGTGCTGTCGAACTCGATCAGCTTGCCCAGCAGGAAGAAGGCGGTCTGCTCGGCCACGCGCGCCGCCTGCTGCATATTGTGGGTCACGATCACGATAGTGTACTGCGCCTTCAGCTCGAAGATGAGGTCCTCGATCTTGGCGGTGGAGATGGGGTCGAGCGCCGACGCCGGCTCGTCCATCAGCATCACCTCCGGCTCCACCGCCAGGGCGCGCGCGATGCACAGCCGCTGCTGCTGCCCGCCGGAGAGCGAGGCCCCGGACTTCTTCTTGAGAATGTCCTTCACTTCGTCCCACAGGGCGGCCTTGCGCAGCGAGCGCTCCACGATCTCGTCGAGCATCCGCCGGTTGCGGAACCCGTTCAGCTTCAGCCCCGCCGCCACGTTGTCGTAAATGCTCATGGTCGGGAAGGGGTTGGGTTTCTGGAAGACCATGCCGATGCTGCGGCGCACCTCGACGGCGGAGACGCCGTTGTAGATGTCGCGGTCGCCGACCTGCACCTTGCCTTCGACGCGGGTGTCGGGGATGGTCTCGTGCAGGCGGTTCAGGCAGCGGATGAAGGTGGACTTGCCGCAGCCCGAGGGGCCGATGATGGCGGTGCAGCGGTTGGCTGCGATCTTGATGTTGATGTCGTGCAGCGCCTGCGTCTTGCCGAACCAGGCGTTCAACTTCTCGACTTCGATGCCGACTCCCACTCAGTGGGCTCCTTTCAGCACGCCCCGGCCGGCCACTAGGCGCATGGCGGTCACCGCGATCACGATCAGCACGATGAGGATCAGCGCGCCCGCCCAGGCTTGCCGGTGCCACTCGTCGAACGGGGAGATAGCGTAGGTGAAGATCTGCAACGGCAGGGCCGCGGTGGGCTTGTTCGGGTCCAGGTTCCAGAACTGGTTGCCGAAGGCGGTGAACAGCAGCGGCGCGGTCTCGCCGGCCACGCGGGCGAAGGCCAGCATGATGGCGGTGAGCACGCCGGAGGTGGCGCTGCGCAGGGTCACCGAGAGGGTGCTGCGCCAGCGCGAGACTCCCAGTCCCAGGGCCGCCTCCCGCACCGAGTTGGGCACCATGCGCAGGACCTCTTCCGTGGCCCGGGTGATGGTGGGGACCATCATGATGCCCAGGGCGATGCCGCCCGCCAGGCCGGAGAAGTGCTGCTGCCGCACCACGATGAGGGCGTAGGCGACGATGCCGATCACGATGGAGGGCACGCCGTTGAGCACGTCGGCGGTGAAGCGCAGCAGCAGTCCCAGGCGCGTCCGGGCGTATTCCGCCAGATAGATGCCGGCGCCGACGCCCAGGGGGACGCCGATCAGGCTGCCGATGCCGAGGATCATGAGCGAGCCGACGATGGCGTTGGCGAAGCCGCCGCCGGTCTCCCCCACGGGCTTGGGAGTGTTGGTCAGGAACGACAGGTCGATGGCGCCGATGCCGCGATACACCAGGTAACCAAAGATGGCGATGAGCGGGGCCATGACCGCCACCACCGCCAGGACCGCGGTCGCGGTGGCGGCCAGGTCTTTGCAGCGGCGCCAGGCGCTGTGGGCGCGTCCGGATTGCAGGCTGCGGCTAGGCACGCGCCCCCCGAGGCTGGCCGCGGGTCACCGACCACACCAGCAGCAGCGCCGCCGCGTTCACGATGACGGTCACCAGGAAGAGCGCCAGCCCGACCTCGACCAGCGCGCTCAGGTAGAGGTCCTCGGCGGCCTCGCTGAATTCGTTGGCGATGACGCTGGCCATGGTATAGCCGGGAGCGAAGAGCGAGCGGGCGATCTCAGGGCGGTTGCCGATCACCATGGTGACCGCCATGGTCTCGCCCATGGCGCGTCCCAGGCCGAGGATGATGGCGCCCACGATGCCGGCGCGGGCGTTGCGCAGCACCCCCATCCAGATCATCTCCCAGCGGGTGGCCCCCAGGGCCAGCGCCGCCTCGCGCTGGTGCTGCGGCACCGCCATCAGCACCTCGCGGGTGATAGAGCTGATGATGGGGATGACCATGATGGCCAGGATGATTCCCGCCGCCAGCATGCCCACGCCGAAGGGCGGCCCGCTGAACAGGCCCGTCCAGCCGAAATGCGAGGCCAGCCACGGCTGCACGTACTTCCTCAGCAGAGGGGCCAGCATGAAGATGCCCCAAAGCCCGTAGACCACGCTGGGGATGGCGGCCAGGAGCTCGGTCAGGAAGGAGATGGGGCCGCGCAGCAGGCGCGGGCACATCTCGGTGGTGTACACCGCCACCGAGACTCCCAGGGGGACGGCGATCAGCAACGCCAACAGCGAGGAGACGATGGTGCCGTAGATGAATGGCAGGGCGCCGAAGTCGCCCATCACCGGGTCCCAGGCCTGGCCGGTGAAGAACTTGAAGCCGAATTGCTTCCAGGCGAGCTGGGAGCTGACCAGGAGTTCGTAGATGATCAGGCCCACGATCACCAGCAGCGACAACCCACAGGCCATCATCAGGGCGTGGAAGCTGCCGTCGGCCCAGCGGTTCGGCCGCAGGCGGATGAGGGGCGCGCGCCGGCTCTCGGTAACGGACGGGGGCGCGGATGGAGCAAGCCCCTGATGCACCGGCGGCAGGTTGAAGGACGGAGAACTCACTGGAACCACGCTAACAGGAGCGTGTTACAGGAGTGTTAACACGACGGCCTGCCCAGGTAGGGCACGGCTGCAGCCGTGCCCTTCAAAGACTCTCGAATTCGAGGTCACTCTGAAGACACGACTGGCGCCGGCGAGCCCCCCTCCCCCGTGGTCACCCTGTTTTGAGTGCCGCAGGGACTCTCGCCTGGCGCCAACTTGTACGGGCTGAAGCCCGTTCCTAGAAGCTGTAGATCACGTCGAACTGCATGCGCTTCAGCAGCGGTTCGGTGTTGAACGGCGGCGCCGGGTTGCAGGTGAAGCCCGAGGCCAGGGCCGCGTTCTGCAGGTTGCAGTTCAGGGTACGGCCGACGTAGAGGGTGTAGGCCGCGGTGACGTTGTTCTTCACCCGCCACTGCCCGAAGAGGCGGTGCTGGATCATGTTGGTCTGGGAGCGGACGTCGCTGTCGGCGAACTGGCCGAGGAGGGCGTCCTGCTCCACGTGGCCGAAGCTGTAGCCCACCTGCACGTCGTTCTTGCTTTTCTGCTGCCCGAAGGCGACCTCGAACCAGTAGGCGGAGTCCTGCTTGCCCACGGCCAGCGGGTCTTCGTTCTCGGCGTTCAGGTTCTGCAGGTACTCGGCGGTGAGCTTGATGGGCCAGCGCGACCACGGGGTCTTGATGCTGGTGTCCACGATGAAGTCGCTGTACAGGAAGCGGGAGACGAACTCGCGGTGGGCGGAGCCTCCCAGGCGGCATTCGGGATGGGGCACGGCGACGGCGCCGCAGTTGCGGGTGGCGTTGGTCATGGGGTTGGCGTTGATGACACGGGCGGCGGCGCTGCCCGCCAGCGGGGTGGCGGGACTGGCCGCCTGCGCGATGACGTCGGCGTTGCGCCAGTTCAGCAGGGTATACGACGGGGTGACCGTCACCGGGCCGAACTGCAGCTGGGCGTCGAAGGCGGCGCCGGCGGCGAAGGAATCGATGCCCCCGCTCACTTCGTTGAACATCAACTGCAGGCCCTGAGCGGAAACGTTCTTCAGGACCTTGTTGTTGGTCTTGAAGGCGAGCTTCTCGCTGAAGCCCTCCGGGTTCAGGTCGCTGTCGAAGGTCACGCCCGTGCGGTTCCAGGTGTAAGCGAACTTGCCGCCGGTGAGCGACAGCCACTTGTGCGCCTGCGGGTTGTAGGTGATCCAGCCGCGGTCGAAGCCGATGGTCTTGCGCTCGAAAAAGCCGGTGAGCGTCTCGTTGGTGGAGACCGGGTCGGCGAGGCTGGGATTACCGCCGTTCCAGGTGCCGGAGGCCATGAAGATGCCGCCGCTGAAGTCCTCGTTCAGCTTGCCCTGCACCCCCAGGCGCAGGCGGATGCGCTCGCGGTGGCGGTTCTGCACCCCGTCCTGGAAAAAGTTCTCGTAGCGCACGCGGATGTCGCCGGTGAAGCGGAAGCGGTTGACCACGCCCTCCAGGGCGCCCACCCGCTTCTGGTCCTCCTGGGTGCTGACGGCGGTGTTGGTGAGGGTGGTCCTCACGTCCGCCATGCTGTTCTGCAGCGTCTCCACCGCCTGCTTCTGCTCATCGAGGCTGGAGCTGAAGGCGGAGGACTGGCTCTGCGCCTGCTGGGCGGCGCTCTGCGCCTGCTGCAGGGAGCGCTCAGCCTGCTGCCGCGCCTGCTCGGAGCGCATCACCAGCTCGCGCAGTTCCTGGATCTGCTTCTGCTGCTCGGCCATGGACTCGCGCAGCGCCTGCAGGTCCTCGGCGGTGACGGCGGCCGCCTTCCGCTTGCTGCTTTTGCGCGGCGCGACCGTGCTCCCCGTCTGTGCCATCATGCCGGTGGACAGCAACAGCACCACACACCATCTCAACGCTTTCATCTACGCTCCTCGGACCGCCAGGGATGTCATGAATACAGGTGCTACTTTACCTGCTTGATGGCTTCCTTCACCTTGCCCGCGACCGTTTCCGGCAAGGGCGCGTAGTGCAGGGCGGAGGCCATCTTCTGGCCGTCGTTGACCATCCAGTTCAGGAAGTCCGCCAGGATCTTGCCCTTGCCGGCGTCCTTGGACTGGGTGGGGACCAGCAGCCAGGTGAAGCTGGCGATGGGATACACGCCCTTGCCCGGCGCGTTGGTGATGGAGACGCGGAAGTCGTCGGGCATCTTGGCGCCGGCGGCGGCTGCGGTGGTGGAGGCCAGGCTGGCCTTGATGAACTCGCCGGCCGCGTTCTTCACCGAACCGTAGGCGATCTTGTTCTGCTCGGCGTAGATCAGCTCGATATACCCGATGGCGCCGTCCATCTGGCGGATCATGCCGGCGACGCCCTCGTTGCCCTTGGCGCCGATCCCGACGGGCCACTGCACCGACGTCTTGCTGCCGACCGAAGTCTTCCACTGGGGGCTGACCTTGGAGAGGTAGTCGGTCCAGACGTAGGTAGTGCCGCTGCCGTCGGAGCGGTGCACCACCACGATCGGCTGGGCGGGAAGGTTCACGCCTGGATTGGCCTTGGTGATGCGCCCGTCGTTCCAGCTGGTGATCTTCCCCAGGAAAATGTCGGCCAGGACGTCGGGCGTGAACTTCAGCTCCTGCTTGACGCCCGGGATGTTGTAGGCGGGCACCACCGCGCCCAGGACGGTGGGGATGTGCAGGAGCCTGGTCTTGGCCTGCGCCAGTTGGTCGGGGGTCATGGGGCCGTCGGTGGCGCCGAAATCCACGGTGCCGGCGCTCACCTGGCGGATGCCGCCGCCGGAGCCGATGGACTGGTAGTTGATCTGCACATTGGGATGCAGCTTGTTGTACTCGCTGAACCACTTGGAGTACATCGGGTAAGGGAAGGTGGCGCCGGCGCCGGTCAGGGTGGTCTGCGCCAACGACACTGCCGCCAGGAGTGGGACGCAGGCCAGCAGCTTCAAACAACGCATCACTTGGATTTTCCTCCGCTTTGGACTGCCCTGGTTTTACGCGGGGCGTGTTACAGCGGAGTTACAGCCTGGTGAAAATCTGGTGAAAGCGGCTGTTCGCCGTCGTGCGGCTCGCGCGGCGCACGAGGGATGGATGAAATCCGGCGCCCACCTCAGCAATGGATCTCGGCGTTCTTCCGGGCGTAAAACCACCAGTTCAGCAGCAGGCACGAGAAGTAGTAGACGGCGAAGCCGTAGAGCGCGTACTCCGGCCGCTTGGCTGCCACCTGCGCGCCGATGACCTTGGGAATGATGAAGGCGCCGTAGGCGCCGATGGCCGAAGTCCAACCCAGCACCGGACCGGCGTGGACGGGGCTGAAGATCATGGGGATCATGCGGAAGGTGGAGCCGTTGCCGATACCGGCGGTAAAGAACAGCACCAGGAACAGCGCCAGGAAGGGGAGGAAATGCTGTTCGGGTGTCGGCGACGCCGCTGCGATCTTGATGTAGCGGGCGGCGCCGAGCGCGGCCAGCACCATGGCGGCGGTGGACCACTGGGTGACGCGCGCGCCGCCCCATTTGTCCGAGAGCCAGCCGCCGAGCGGCCGCACCACCGACCCCACCAGCGGCCCCAGCCAGGCGTAGGTGAACGGGTTCGGCCCGTGCGGGTTGGAGGAACCGTCGGGCAGTGTGCCGAATACCACCCGGATGAGCAGGGGGAAGGCCATGGAGTAGCCGATGAACGAGCCGAAGGTCATGACGTACAGCCAGGTCATGATCCAGTTGTGCTTGGAGCGGAAGATCTCGTAGGAAGCCTGCAGCGCGCCGCCCGTGGGGACGGTCTTCATCAGCAGCAGCGTCAGCACGATGGTGAGCGGCAGGGCCAGCCACATGTTCCACCCGCGGCCGAGCAGCAGGTAAAGACCGACGGCGGCGGCGGCGAAACCCGCCAGGTTCAGCGCCAGAATGCGTCCGAGGGAGCGCGCCGTGCTGCCCAGGTGCGGGCTGGGAAGGTTGTTCATCCCCAGCCAGGCGACAACGCCGAGCACCACAACGATGGGCACCCAGACCAGTCCGGCGTTCTGGATCCAGATGGTCTTGCCGGCGGCGCTCACCAGTCCGGCACCGGCCAGGCCGCCGAAGAGCGGCACGGTCATGGCCAGAGGCAGCAGCAGTTGCATGATGCTGACGCCCAGGTTGCCGACGCCGGCGTTCAGCCCCAGCGCCAGTCCCTGCATGCGCTTGGGAAAGAAGCGGCTGATGTTCGACATGGAGGTGGCGAAGTTGCCGCCGCCGACGCCGGAGAGCGCCGCCATGGCCACGAACACGCTGAAGGGCGTGCTCTTGTCCATCAATGCCAGGCCGGTCCCGAAGGCGGGCAGGAACAGCAGCAGCGTCTCCAGCGCGATGGTGTTGCGGCCGCCGGCCAGGGCGATGAGGAACGAGTTGGGGATGCGCAGCGTGGCCCCGGTCAGTCCCGCGACCGCGGTCAGAGTGAACAGTTGCTGGGCACTGAACGGGAAGTCCAGGTTCTTCATCTGGACGGTGATCACCGACCAGAACGACCACACGGCGAAGGCAGTGAGCAGCGCGGGCACGGAGATAGCCAGGTTGCGCCAGGCGATTCCCTTGCCGCCGGCTGCCCAGAATTCGGCGTTCTCCGGCTCCCAGTGGGTGAGTGTGACCGCCTTCTCGACCTGCGGCGGCCGCGGCGCCGGCTTGGTTGCGGTAGTGGACATCGCCTGTCTCCGATCAGTGCGCCGGATGCGTCTCGATGCGGCGCATCAGGTCTGGGGCCTTGTCGTGCATCATCTTTTGAATGACCGCGTGCATCCACCACAGCGAGATCACCGACACTCCCAGCAGCAGCATCCAGGTGGTGGTCCAGACGCCGGTGCGCTCCAGCAGGTAGCCGAAGATGATGGGGCAGACGAAGCCGCCCAGGCCGCCCAGCACCCCCACCATCCCGCCGACCACTCCGACCGAGGTGGGGAAGTAATCCGGGATGTGGCGGTACACCGCCGCCTTGCCGATGCCCATCATGAATCCGGCGACGAACACCAGGGCGGTGAAGATCCAGACGTTGGCCTGGAAGTAGATCTTGGAGACGCCCTGGGCGAGCAGCTGCTTCTTCCTCACGGTGTCGCCCGGCTGCACCACGGGCTCGTTCCAGGCCAGGCGCTTGGGGAAGACCAGCGTGCCCTGGGTGAGGTCGATGGTCTCGGCCGAGGGCGCGCGCAGCGCGTACTTCTGCTCGCCGACGGCGATCTCGGTGGCGGAAACGGCCGCGACCGTGCCGCCGCGCTTGGCCACCACGCCCTTGCCGGGCATGGTGATCTCCATGCGGGGGACGATGAGCAGCGCGAAGCACACGACGCAGCTCCCCAGCACCCAGTACATGACGCGCCGTGGGCCGAAGTGGTCGGACATCCAGCCGCCCAGCGCCCGCACCACGCTCGAGGGGAAGCTGAAGATGGAGGCCATCAGGCCGGCCATGGCCACCGGCATCATGTACACGTTGACGTAGTACAGGATGAGCCACTGGGCGAGGGCGACGAATCCGCCGAACACCAGGAAGTAGTAAAGGCCGAATCGCCACACCCGCATGACCTTGAGCGGCTGCAGCAGCTCGCGCATGCCGGCCGTGGATGCCACCGCCGCCTTGCGGGGATAGGTGAAGAGCCAGAACAGCAGCGCCATGGCGAAGAGCGCTCCGGCGTAGATGCGGGGCATGAGCCGCCAGTTATCGATGTCGATGGCGTTGTGCGTCAGGTAGAGCAGGAGCAGCGGCGCGACGATGCTGGTGACCGCCGAGCCGGCGTTGCCCATCCCAAAGACGCCCAGCGCGGTCCCCTGCCGCTCCTTGCCGAAGAACACCGAGGTGTAGGCGATGCCGACGGCGAAGGAGCCGCCCACGATGCCGAAGCCCAGGCTCGCCCACAGGAACTGCTGGTAGGTGTTGGCGTAGCTGAGCAGGTACACCGGTATCGAGGAGACCACCATCAGCCAGAAGTAGACCGGGCGGCCGCCGTACTTGTCGGTCAGCATACCCAGCGGCAGGCGCACCAGCGAGCCGGTAAGCACGGGCACGCCGATGAGCCAGCCGATCTGACTCTCCGTCCAGCGGAAGACGTTGTGCTCGATGAGGAATGTGACCAAAACGCCGTTCATCATCCAGCAGGCGAAGCAGACGGTGAAGGCCAGGGTGTTCAGTGTCAGCACCTGAAGCGCCTGGCGGCGGGTGGGGACCGGCGCGGGACCGACCGCCGCGGCTGCGCCCGTGCTCGTCATGGTGGCCATGATGACCTCGTATTAAGCGTGTTCCTGCAAACTCTCGGTAAGGCGTGGGTCGCCCACCGGAACCGTGGCGGCCTGACCCAAGGCGCGGAAGAAGACCAGCGCGAACACTCCCACGGCGCCCATCGCCGCGCCGATCTCCCAGGCGCCGATGGCGGGCTCACCGCCGGTGAACGTGGGCATGATCATGAGGTAGAGGTCGAGCCAGCGGCCCAGCAGCACCAGCACCGCGACCTTGAGCATCGCCCCGGGGCTCTTCTTGGCCTTCACCGACAACAGCGCCAGGAACGGCACCACCCAGTTCAGGACGAAGTTGAGGATGAACAGCGGCGTCCACGTCCCGCCGTGGCGGCGCAGGTAGTAGACCGTCTCTTCGGGGATGTTGGCGTACCAGATGAGCATGTACTGGCTGAACCAGATGTAGGCCCAGAAAGTGGAAAAGGCGAAGAGCAGCTTACCCAGGTCGTGCAGGTGCCCGCTGGTGAGGATGCCGTGCAGCGGCCCCATGCGCTCCAGCACGATGACCAGCACGATGATGGTGGCCAGCCCGGCGGAGAACAAGCCGGCGAAGTGGTAGATGCCGAAGATGGTGGAGTACCACTCCGGCTCCAGCGACATGATCCAGTCGAAGCTGGCCAGCCAGAAGGTGAGGCCGAAGACCACCAGGAACCCGGCGGAAAGCGTGGCGTTGCGGTGGGTGTGGCGGAGGTCGCCGTCGGCATCCTGGGCGCGCGAAGTGCGCAGGATCAGCCCGGTAAAGAGCAGCCAGAGCGCGGCGTAGACCGCGGCGCGTCCGAGGAAGAACGGATAGCTCAGCCACAGGTGCTTGAAGCCGGCCAGGTGGGCTGCGTGGGTCCACTCGTAAAGAGAGGGGCGGAACACGAAGACGAGCGCCAGGCCGGCGGCCCCCACGGGCAGCACGGCAGTCATGGCCTCGGGCACGCGGCGGAAGGCGACGCTCCAGCCTGCGCCGCTGACGTACTGAGTGGCGATGAACACGATGCCCGCCAGCCCGGTGCACACCAGCAGGAAGCTGACCAGCAGCAGGTTGGCCCAGGCGCGCTGCGGCGCCACATACATGCCCACCAGCAGCGTGGCTACGCCCAGCGCGGCCAGCACCCGCAGCAGGCGCAGCAGGTCGGAGGAGATGCGGAGCTCGCGTTCCACGGTCACGGCTGGCCTCCCTGCCCCGGCTTCACGTTTTCTGTCTCGCCCGCCGGCGGTTGTGGCGTCTCGCCGGCGGTGGCGGCAGGCGCCCCGCCGGCCACCTGGGTGGCAGCGTGCATCCGTTGCAGCTCGCGCACGTAGGCGATCACCGCCCAGCGGTCCTCGCGGGAGACCTGGCCGGCATAGGAGGCCATGTTGTTCTGCCCGAAGGTGAGGACGTGGAACATCTGGCCGTCCTTCATCTTCCTTGCTTTGTCGGCGGTGAGCGGCGGCGGCGCCGGAACCCCGCGCGCGATCACGTGGCCGTTCCCCGCTCCCTCCGGCCCGTGGCAGGTCTGGCAGAAGTTGTCGAAGACGAACTTGCCCCGCGCCAGTGTCTTCTCGTTCGCCACCGCCGGGCTGCCCAGTTCTTCGCCGGCGCGCAGTGCGTCCTTCTCGTTGGCGGCGTAGCGCACCGGCAGGAAGCCGCGCGGGACGCTGCCCTCGGCGGGGGCCTGCAGCGTCTTGCCGTCGGCAAAGTTCGGATTGGGCGCGTAGGCGTTGTAGCGCGGCGAGTGCGCCATCTCGGGGAAGAGTTCGACGTTGGGAAGGCCCGGCTCGGGATGGATCCCCAGGTTGGCGGCGATCGTGCCCGCCAGCAGCAGCAACAGGAACGCGTTCAGGACGGCGCGGCGGCTCATCGTGCCTCCTCCTCGGCCTCGGCGCGCTCTTCGGTGTGCACCGCATGGTGCTTCGCGAACAGGGTGCGGACCTCCTCGGCGTCGAAGGTGGCGTCGGTCTCGTCCAGCAGGATGGCGAAGCGGTCGTCGGTGATCCCCTCCACGGGAATGGCGGCGCGCTTCCCCGGGCGGAGCCGGTCGTGCAGGAAGAAGGCAATGACCGTGCTCACGCCGGCAAACAGCACCATCACCTCGAAGGTGACCGGGACGAACGCCGGCAGCGAGTTCCAGGGTTTGCCGCCGACGTTGATAGGCCAGGCTTGCCCCGTGGTCCAGAACTCGAACCACACCTTGAAGGCGGCGCCGAACAGGCCGAGCGCGAAGCACACCCAGGGCAGCTTGGAGGGTTCCAGGCCCATGGCCTTGTCCAGCCCGTGCACGGCGTAGGGAGCGTGCACGTCGATGATGTTCAGCCCGCGGTCGCGCGAGGCCTGCACCGCGGCCATGGTGTCCTCCTCGCTCTCGAAGACGCCGACAAAGATGCGGCGGCTCATGCGTGTACTCCTTCCTTGGCCGCGGCCAGCTGCGGCTTGTGCGCCTTGCGGGACGGCTCCGGCGGATGCTCCCGCCCGAAGCTGAGCACGCTCTTCACCTCGGCGATGGCGATCACCGGCAGGAAGCGGCAGAACAGCAGGAAGAGCGAGAAGAACAGGCCGAAGCTGCCCACCATGGTGGCGATCTCCACCAGCGAGGGCGTGTATCCCGCCCAACTCGAGGGCAGATAGTCGCGGTGCAGCGAGGTCACGATGATGACGAAGCGCTCGAACCACATGCCGATGTTCACGCAGATGGTGACGACGAACACCAGCGGGATGGTGGCGCGCACGCGGCGGAACCACAGCAGCTGCGGGATGACCACGTTGCAGATGACCATCGTCCAGTAGGCCCAGGCGAAGGGCCCCAGGGCGCGATTGGCGAAGACGTAGGTCTCGTAGGGATTGCCGGAGTAGAGCGCGGTGAAGAACTCGGTGGCATAGGCCAGGCCGACGATGCCGCTGGTGGTCAGGATGAGCTTGCTCATCACGTCGACGTGGCGGAGGGTGATGTACTGCTCCAGGCCCATCACCTTGCGGGCGATGATCATCAGCGTGAGCACCATGGCCATGCCGCTGAAGATGGCCCCGGCGACGAAGTACGGCGGGAAGATGGTGGCGTGCCAGCCGGGGATGACCGAGGTGGCGAAGTCCCAG
>CAYTPH010000017.1:0-19510 GCA_964439635.1 uncultured Terriglobales bacterium | reverse complement strand
AGATGGTGATGTGGGCGGTGGCCGTGCTGTGCGTGTCGGCGAGCGCGCAGCAGAACCCGGTGGCGGAGGCGGCGCGGGAGATGCTGGCGCAGCACGCCAAGAACCTGGTGGGAGCGGCGGAAGAGATGCCGGCGGAGAAGTATGGCTTCAAACCGACGCCGGAGCAGCGCAGCTACGGCTCCATCGTGCAGCACACGGTGGGGATGAACTACGGCGTGTGCGCGAAGGTGGCGGGCGCGGAGGCGCCCAAGCCGGCCGCGGTGAAAGAGGCGGACGGCAAGGAGAAGCTGGTGGCGGCCCTGAAGGAGTCGTTCGAGTTCTGCGCACAGAGCTGGGCGAAGCTGGACGATTCCAAGCTGGCGGAGAAGATCGTGGTGTGGAAGGAGCCGGTGACGCGAGCGGCGGCCATCATCGACGTCTCCGGCGATTGGGCGGGGCACTACTCGCAGATGGCGGGATACCTGCGGCTGAACGGGTTGCTGCCGCCGACGGCGAAGAAGAAATGATCGGCGCTACGCGCCCATACGATTACCGTAGCATCTCGGCCACGGCGGCGCGGACGTGGATGCCGGTGGTGTCGAGCACCGGCAGGCCGTGCACGATGGGGTCGCGGAAGATGAGGGTGAGCTCGGTGCCGCCCAGCAGCAGGCCGTCCACTCCCTTCTCCTCCTTCATGTGGGCGGCGATCTCCAGCAGGCGGTCGCGGGTCTCGTCGAGGACGATGCCGGGGATGAGCTGGTTCAGATACTTGTCGTGGATGAAGGCCTGGTCGTCCGCATCGGGCGGGACGATGGCCAGTCCGGCGCGCTCGAAGCAGTCGGGGTAGAGGCGGGCGCGCATGGTAAAGCCGGTGCCGAACAGGGCCAGGCGCTTCAGGCCGAGGCGCTGGGCCTCCTCGCGGGCGGCCTCGGCGATGCTCAGCAGGGGGATGCGCGAGCGGAGAGCGAGCTGGTCGAAGACGACGTGCGGCGTGTTGGCGGCGATGAGGCCGAAAGTGGCGCCGGCGCGCACCAGCGTGTCGATCCCTTCCATGAGGAAGTCCGTCAGCTTGTCGAGCTTGCCGGCGGTGACCAGCGCGAGTCCCTCATTCAGGTCGAGGTTGGCGAGGACGAAGCGGGGGTAGCTGCCGTCGGGGCGGCGCTGGCGCCAGACGGAGTTGAGCAGCTTGTAGTACTCCAGCGTGGACTCGGGACCAAGGCCACCGATGATGCCGAGGAGCTTCATGGGCAATGCCTATGCTTGCGGCGCCGGCTCTTCTTCGTCGGCGTGGACCAGGCCGAACTTCTTCATCTTGTAGCGCAGGGCGTCGCGGCTGATGTCGAGCAGCTTGGCGGCGTGGGTCTGGTTGCCGTTGGCCTGCTGCAGCGCCATCTCGACCAAGGCGCGTTCCACTTCTTCCAGCGAAGTCCCGCCCTCGGGGATGGAGAGACGCGGCAGGCTGCGGCCGTTGGAGAGGTTCCCGGAGGCGGCAGCGCCCGAGGCGGAGGTGTGCTCGAAGGCGGTGACGCGGGCGTTCTGCTGGGCGACGGCGAAGGGCAGGTAGGCGGGGCGCAGCACCGGCTCGTCCTCCAGGATCATGGCGCGCTCGATGGAGTTCTTGAGCTCGCGCACGTTGCCCGGCCAGTCGTAGTTCATCAGCAGGCGGCGGGTCTCCTCGGAGACGCCGCGGATGGACTTGCGGAACTTGCGGTTGTAGTGGTCGACGAAGAACTCGACCAGGGGGAGCACGTCGTCGCGGCGCTCGCGCAGCGGCGGGATGAAGATGCTGATGATGGCCAGGCGGTAGTAGAGGTCCTGGCGGAAGTGGCCCTCCTGCACCGCCTTCTCCAGGTCGCGGTTGCTGGCGGCGATGACCCGCACGTCCACCTGCATGTCCTTGACGCCGCCGACGCGGCGGATGACCTGGTCTTCCAGGACGCGCAGCAGCTTGGCCTGCAGGAAGGGTGAGAGCTCGCCGATCTCGTCGAGGAAGAGCGTGCCCTTGTCGGCGACCTCGAACAGGCCCTTCTTCATGGCCTTGGCGTCGGTGAAAGCGCCCTTCTCGTGGCCGAAGAGCTCGGCCTCCATCAGGTTTTCGGGGATGGCGGAGCAGTTGATGGCGACGAAGGGCTTGTCCTGGCGGCTGGACTGGTAGTGGATGGCCTTGGCGATGAGATCCTTGCCGGTGCCGCTCTCGCCCTGGATGAGGATGGTGGAGGCCTCGCTGGAGGCGACCTTGCGCACGAAGCCCATCAGGTCGAGCATCTTGCGGGAGACGCCGACCACGTCGTGGTAGCCGGTGCGGCGGCGGACCTCGCCACGCAGGCTCTCGACCTCGGTGCGCAGGCGGTTGGCCTCCAGCGCGTTCTGGGTGGTGACCGCCAGCTCGTCGAAATCCACGGGCTTGCCGATAAAGTCATAGGCGCCGAGCTTGATGGCGGCCTTGACGTCGTCGAGCTGGGGGTCGGCGGTCATCATGATGACAGCGCGGACCTCGCCCGCTTCTTTCAGCTTCTCCAGAACCTCGAGGCCGGTGAGGTCGGGCATGCGGACGTCGAGCAGGACCAGGTCGGGGGTGTGCTGGTGGGCCAGGCGCAGGCCGGTGGAGCCGTTCTCGGCCTCCAGCACGTGGAAGCCGAGCTCCTCGTACTTCTGGCGGAGAGACCAGCGAACCAGCTTTTCGTCGTCGACGATGAGGACGGTCTGCTCTGCCATGCTCCTACTCCCCACTCCGTGCGGCGCGGGTCTTCTCGACGAACTCGGCCAGCAGGGTCTTGATGCGCTCGATCTCCTGCTTGACGTCGGGCATGACTTCGCGGCCGGGGCTGCCGGGGGGCAGGTCGCGGCCGACGATGTCGAGGACCCCGGCGACGCCGGCCAGCGCGTTCTTGACGTCGTGCGCGAGCTGGCGGGCCAGCTCGTGGCACTGCGCCGCGTCGTGGATCGGCCGGTCGGTCGCCAAGTTTCTTCCTGCTATGATTGTAAAGGATGAGCCGCATTTTTCGCGGCTTCTGCGAGGGCGGTTGGAGACATTCCTGGAGGAGATGAAGCGGTACGTCGGCTTCAACGAGGAGGACGCGCGCCTGCTCCAGGCGCTGGGTCCGCGCATGGAGAAGTACCTCCCGGAGATGGCCGAGCGCTTCTACGAACAGATCCCCAAACACCCGCGGGCGGCGCGGGTGTTCACCCAGGGCACCACCCAGATCGCGCGGCTGAAAGGCACGCTGCAACAGTGGGGGCGGGAGCTGTTCGGCGGCGTCTACGAGGAGAGCTACGCGCAGTCGCGCTTCCGCATCGGGCAGATGCACGTGCGCATCGGGCTGGACCAGAAGTACGTGATCAGCGCCATGGCCATCATCCGGGCCTTCCTGTCGCAGGCGCTGCTGCTGGAGTTCCCGGCCAGCGATGAACGGCTGCGCTACGCGCGGTCGCTCTCCAAGATGCTCGACCTGGACCTGAACCTGATGGTGGAGAGCCACGTGGAGGCCACCACCGAGAACCTGCGCACGCTCAACGAGCAACTGGAGCGGGCCAACAAGGACCTGGAGGAGGTGTCGGCGACCAAGGACGAGTTCCTGGCGCACACCTCGCACGAGCTGCGCACGCCGCTGAACTCCATCCTGGGGTTCACCAAGCTGATCCTGGACGGCTTCGCCACCAGCCCGGAAGAACAGAAGGAGCTGCTGCGCGACGTGTATGCCAGCGCGCAGCACCTGCTGGGACTGGTGAACGACATCCTGGACATCGGGCGGATCGAGGCGGGGCGGATGCCGCTGCAGATCGAGGACCTGGACCCGCGCTACCTGCTGGATTCCACCCTGCCGCTGGTGATGGTGCAGGCCACCGAAAAGCGGATCGCGCTGCGCGACGAGACCTTGGGCCGCAACCTGCCCTGGGTCCGGGGCGACGTGGTCCGCCTGCGCCAGGTGCTGCTCAACGTGCTGCAGAACGCGGTGAAGTTCACCCAGCAGGGCTCGGTGACGGTGCGGGCGCACACCGAGGACGCCCACCTGCTGATCCAGGTGGTGGACACCGGCATCGGCGTGCCCGAGGACAAGCAGGACGCGGTGTTCCAGAAGTTCGTGCAGGCGGACCCATCGCACTCGCGGCGGCTGGGCGGCACCGGCCTGGGGCTCTCCATCTCGCGCAAGCTGGTGGAGATGATGGGCGGGCGCATCGGGCTGGAGAGCGAAGGACGGGGCAAAGGCACCACCGTGTGGTTCACGCTGCCGCTGGCGCGTCCGGCGGGGACAGCGCCCACCGCGCAAAAAGAGGCGCTGAAGCGCTGATGGAAAAGGCCACCGTCCTCATCGTCGAAGACAACATCCTGGTCGCCAAGTTCTACCGCATGGCGCTGGAGCGCGCGGGCGGCTTCGAGTGCGTGGTGACCGAGGACGTGCCCCGCATCCTGGCGGACGTGGACGCCGGCCGGGTGCAGATCGCCATCCTGGACGTGTCGCTGTCGCAGAGTGTGTGGGAGGGGCGGAGCATCAACGGTGTGGAGCTGGCGCAGATGCTGAAGCAGCGGCGGCCGCAACTGCCCATCCTTCTGGCCACGGCGCACGCCATGCAGGGCGACCGCGAGCGCCTGATGGCCGCCTCCGGAGCCGATGATTATCTTGAAAAGCCCGTGTACGACCCGGAGCTGCTGGTGGGGAAGGTAAGGGCGCTGCTGGGGTAGTGGACAGTGGGCAGTTTCCCAATGCTGATACGCGCGGCGGTGGTGTGGCTGGCGATGGTTCCTCTGGCGGTCTTGAACGGCGCCGTGCGCGAATTCCTGCTGAACCGCTGGCTGGGGGCGCGCGGCGGGCACGTGGCCAGCGCGCTGCTGCTGTGCGGCGGGATCTTCCTGGTGGCATGGCTGACGGTGCGATGGATGCGGCCAAAAAGCACCGCGGACGCGCTGAGGATCGGAGCAGCATGGCTGCTGCTGACGCTGGCGTTCGAGTTCCTGGTGGGGCACTACGTCTTCGGCGCGCCGTGGGGCAAGCTGCTGGGCGACTACAACGTGGTGCAGGGGCGGGTGTGGGTGCTGGTGCTGGCCAGCGTGACGGCGGCGCCGGCGCTGATGCAGAAGCGCCGGCACGGCTGAAGCCGGATACAGGGATTCATTCTCCGGTCCAATGTGCGCCGCCGAGGCGGCGGCGCTCCTTCTTGATCGTCGTTACTTGTGAGGATTGGGCAGGGCGTGCGGATTCGCCATGCCGCCGTGCGGACTTGCCATGCCGCCGTGGGGGTCGGCGCCCTCGGGCATCCCATCCATCTTCAGCTCGACCGCGTTGGCGGGAGCTTCGATGCTGACCGGCTTGTTCCAGTCGTAGTAGGTCACCTTGATGCCGGCGGTCTTGCCCAGGGTGATGTGGCGGGGGAGGCTGTCCTCGCCGACGCAGAGGATGGTCTGCATGCTGCCGCTCTTCTTGCCTTCGGCGCCGGGATGGGAGAAGCCCATGATCCACTCCTGGCAGGGGCCGGCGTCGGTCTGGCGGAAGGCGCCGCGCTGGAAGTCGGCGCCCTGGGACATCATGGCCAGGGTGGTGAGCAGGTCGGTGCCCTCGCTCATCACCGCCCAGGGAGCGGGGACGCCGGCGTTGCTGCCGCAGGGCACGGCGTCGGGCGGGATGGCCATCTTCTGCCAGGGGCCGCCCTCGGCGACCTGCACGTAGCCGGCTTGGCCGACGCGGATGCTCTGGTAAGAGCTGTCGCCCATCGAAGTCTTGAGGCTCTGCCGGTCGGGACAGGAGACGGCGGATTCGGTGACCAGCTTGCGGCCTTCCGGGCCGGTGATCTCGGTCCGGCTCTTGAAGCTGGTGGCCTTCTTCTTGGCTTCCAGCGCCTTGTGCATCTCGGTGCGGCCGTCGGTGAGATAGGACTTGATGCGGCCGCAGGAGACCCCGAGCAGGGCCAGGATGAGCATCAGCGCCGCCGCCCCTGCCAGCCGGGCGCGAAAGCCAGACCTATCGAACATGCGTCACTCCGCGAATCCCAGTTTACCGCGGCGCTCGGGGCGCACGGGACACCGGAGTTCGCCGGCGCGGAAGGCGCGCCGCAGTTCACGGGCGTGAAGCAGGCCGAAGTACGAGGGAACCAGGAGGATGAGTGCGGTGAAAACGATCCAATGCCACATGGCTCCATTAAACGCTTCCAGCGGGCCCAGCGGTGTATCCGCAGTCACGCGTTGTTGTGATGTTTGTCACAGAGGGTGGAGCGGCTCCGGCCGGCCCGGCGGCAGCGTGATAAGACCCACTGCCGCTCGCCGGCCACCCTTGGGAGGCCCAACGCGATCTGATTAAGCCATTTAAATACAGCAGGTTGCGGAAGAGGCAGTGAAAAGGCGCTGTGGCAATGCAGGTGCGTAGGTAGGGTGGAGCATCGCGCCTGCGAGATCCCGGGAGACTCTATGGAAGTGGACAACGCCTCGGAGAAACGCTGGAACAACGGCCAGGCCTACGGCGCCGCCGTGGCCTGCCTGGCTTTGGGCATAGTGGCGGGTTACGTGGTACACGGGCAGCTGCCGCATGAGCAGGCCGGGAAGGCGGCGCCTCCCCGGCAAGCCCAGCCGGTGTCGCTGCAGGCGGCGGCCGCGCAGGTCACGCCGGAGCAACTGCGGCACATGGCGGAGAAGACGGCGGAGCCGTTGCTCGCCCGGCTGCAGCAGAACCCCAACGATCCGGCGCTGCTGGCCGAGATCGGCAAGGCCTACCTCTACACCCGCGAGTTCCAGAAAGCGGCCGAGTACTACGAGCGCTCGGCCAAGATCAAGGCCGACCCGCGGGTGCTGACCACGCTGGGCGGCGCCTACCACATGGCCGGGGCCGACGACCTGGCCATCGATGCCTGGGAACGGGCGCTGCGCGTGGACCCGGCCTACGCCGACGCTCTCTACAACCTGGGAGCGGTGAAGTGGCAGGGAAAATCGGACCCCGCAGGCGCGGTAGAAGCGTGGACCACGCTGCTGAAGAAGAACCCGCGGCACCCCAAGCGGGCGCAGGTGGAGCAGATGATCGCGCGCGCCAAGCAGCACACCGCCCTGGCTACGGCTCGTTAGCCCACAGTTCATTCCCTAAACAAGGAGGCCGCACGAGAGTGCGGCCTGCGGTCAGTCGACCGAGCCGTCGGCATCGTGCCTGGTGCCGTGGCAGACCAGTGCGCAGGTGGTCCCGTTGTAGGAAAGCACCCCGTTGTTGGGCGCGACCACGTTCACATCGAAATTGACCAGGCGGGTGCCGGTGAGGCCGGCCGAGCTCGCGGGCACGCCGTGCGCGGTGTGGCAGACCGAGCAGGAGACGCCCTCGTTGATGTGGTCGCCGTGCTTCACGAAGCTGCCCGCCTCCATGACCTTGTTGAGGTCGTGGCACTTGGCGCAGAGCGAGTAGGGGCCGCCGCTGGTGGGATCCAGAGGCGGGTTGGGGAAGAGATTGATGATGGGACTGCCGGGGCCGCCGGCGGGAGGGGCGCCGGGGGCTACGCGGCTGAACTCGTAGCGGCGCTCCAGGATGTGGGAGTGGACGGAACCGTGGGGGCCATTGGAGCCGGTGCCGCCGAACTCGCGGTTGTTGTCGCTGTTGTGGCAGTCGGTGCAGAAGACGCGGGCGCCCATCAGGCGGGTCTCGCTCTGGCCCGGCAGGTCGAGCATGCCGCGGCGGAGGCTGTGCTGCCTTACGCCGGTGGCATCGCGCATCACCGGGTGGACGGACATCGCGGAGAGGTTGAACTGGGGGAGGAGATTGAGGGGATCGCCGGCGAAGGCGGCGCGCGACGGCAGATAACCGTAGGTGGCCAGTACCTGCTTGCCGCTGCTGTTGCCGTGGCAGCGCAGGCAGGTCTCGAACTGGTTGACGGCGGCCCCGACCAGCGGAGTGCCGTCGGCGGCCACGCCGGCGACCCCGCGCTGCGACGGCCGCACTTCCGGCGGCACGTTGAAGGTGACGACCTGGTTGGCGGCGTGGGCGTTGTGGCAGTCCGCGCAGGTGGCGTGGCGGTTGTTCTGCAACACCACCGGCTCGGCGGGGGAGTGCGAGTTGGCGCCGGCGGCGAAGGGGTGCCCGGTCTTCTCGAATTCGGCAAAGACGTTGAGCAGGGGCTGCACCAGCTTGTCGCCGCCGCCGTGGCAGAGGATGCAGCTCTGCGAAGTGGTGTCGATGTTGACGGCCGGGGGCACGGGATTGCGTAACAATCCGGCAGCGGCGGCATTGTGCGGCTGGTGGCAGGAAAGGCAGGCGAACTCCGCCACGGTGGTGTAGCCGCCCATGCCGGCGGTGGGGCTCACCTGGGCGGCGGAGGTGGAATGGATGCTCGTCGGCCAGGTGACAAGAGGGTTGGTGCGACCGGCGACGGTGCGGGGAGTGGTTCCGTGACAGGAGAGGCAGAGGCCGCCGCGGGCGTTGTCGCGGACCAGGAAGGTGGGCGAGAGCGGGTCGGCGAGCTGCCGGTGGGGATTGTGGCAGGTGGTGCACTCCACGTTGTTGGCCACCAGCTTCACCGAACCGGTGGGATCGGCGGTGGTGTGGCTGGCGACCAGGCTGGGCACCAGGTGAGCGGCGTCCTGCAAGGGAAGGCGAAGGCTGAAGGGATGGGAGCGCTCGAGGTTGGCGCCGAGCAGGCTGGTCATGGTGCCGGAGAGGTTGTAACGGCCGTAAGGCACCATCTGGCCGGGAGCCACGGTACCGTCGTGGCAGCTCAGGCACAGGGTGCTGGCGTCGCCGAGGGTCGGCTGGATGCCGGTGTTCTGCGCGGTGTCGCTGGAGTAGAGGGTGTAGCTCTGGCTGGAGAGGGTCTGGCCCCAGAGCGGCCCCTTGCCGATGCCGGAGTGCGGCGCGTGGCAGTAGAGGCAGGCGTTGGCCATGTTGCCGCGGACGCGGGAGGTGCCGGCGCTGAGGTTGTGCTGCCCCAGCACATCCTCAGTCTGGGCGGCGGCGGTCACCGCCAGCAGCAGCACGCAGGCGAGAAGGAGGCGACGGGTCACGGTCGGACGGCCTCCGCCCGTGCCTGCGGGGCCCCCGGCGCGGCCGGTCTTGGCGCGCTGGGGTGGTGGAGCGCGTGGTACTGGAAGACCTGCACCCGGCCGTTGAGGGAATCGGCGACGTACACGCGGTCCTGGCTGTCGATGAACACGCCGGCGGGCAGTTGGAACTGGCCGAGGCCGGTGCCGCGCGCGCCGATGATGTAGAGCAGGCGCCCCTGGCGGTCGAAGACCTGCACCACGCCCCACAGGCCTTCCACCAGGTAGATGTGGCCCTCGGAATCGAGGGCGATGCCCTTGGGGCGGAAGAGCTGGCCGGCAGAGTCGCCGGCGTCGCCGATGGAGGCGACGAAGTTGCCGGCGCGGTCGAACATCTGGACGCGGAAGTTCATGGCGTCCACCACCACCAGGGTGTCGTCCTTCCACCGGAGCTCGCTGGGGAAATTGAACTCGCCCGGGCCTTCGCCGCGTTTGCCGAGGGAGCGCAGCACCTTGCCGCCGGAGTCGAGGACGTAGATGCGGTCGCGCAGGGTATCGGTGACGTACACCTGCTGGGTGGCGGGGTCGACGGCGATGCCGGTGGGGCGCTTGAAATAGCCTTCGCCGCCCTTCAGGCTGCCGAAGACGCCGCGGTACTTGCCGTCGGAGTCGAAGAGGAAGACCTTGCCCGCCTTGGAATCGGTGACGTAGATGTTGTCCTTGGCGTCGAGGGCGACGCACTGGGGCTCGAACATCGGGTCCTTGGATTTCTCCCTGCGCTCCAGGAACTTGTACTTGTTGCGGACGGGGTCGAAGAGGTGGATGCCGTGAGCGCCGGGGTCGGAAACGATCATGCGGCCGCGGGAGTCGACGGCGATACCGTAGGGACGCACCATCGGCTGGACCTCGGGCTGGCCGGCGATCAGGTCGACCATGCGGCTGAAGAAGCCGGGCTTGCCGCGGACGTCGCGCGCCGAGCGGAAGACGCGCTGGAAGCTGAGCTTGCGCCCGCCCTCCAGCAGCAGGTCAGGAGGCGGAAGCTCGGCGGGCGGCTTCTGCCGGTCGGCGGCGTGGGCCGCGGGCAATAGCTGGATGCTAAGAACCAGCAGCAGGAGGAGCCCGGGACCCCGAGTCGCAGGGAGAAGGCCGCTACCGCCGAGGCTCCTCAGAAGACATTGAACCATCTCGCGATCCCGATGTAGTAGGAGTTTACCACGCTGGGCGGAGCGCCGGAGGCGCTGATCCCCTGGCGGTCGCGGGTGAAGCCGGCCACCATGGAGAGCTGGCGCAGGCGGTATTCCATGCGCGAGTTGAAGCGCTCCGTCTGGTTCAGGGAGAACTTCTTAGTGGAGGAGGTGTCGCTCCTGGCCTTCACCCAGTGGGCGGTCAGGGTCATCTTCTTCAGGGGCGAAGCCGACAGTCCGACGGTAAAGCTGCGGCCGTTGTAGAGCACGATGTCATCGCTGATCAGGCCAGCCTCGGGGACAGGAGTGAGCAGCCCGCTCGGACCGATAATGGTGGTGCCGCGAGACATAGCGTAGGCGGCGGTGGCGGTGTAGCGGCGCCAGGTGATGCTGGTGGTACCGCTGTGCGAGCGGCTGCCCTCGCCCTCCAGGCGCGTCAGTGCGCTCTGGGAGGTGCGGACCGAGCCGCTCCAGAAGATGTCCTGGTTCACCCTCCGCCGCAGGTATCCGCCATAGGTGATGGAGCTGGTGCTGTAGAGGCTGATGAGGGTCTGCACGTTCTGGGCGTAGGAGAAGTCGGCGGAGGTGTCCCAGCGGCCGAACTTGCGGTTCATGCTGACCGAGCCGTGGAATCCCAGGTTGCTGTTGCCGTTCTGGTTGGCGGTGTCCACTGCCCCGAAGCTAAAGTTGAGCATTCCGAACAGCGGCCGGTAGTAATTAAAGTTCGCGGTACCGCCGTACAGGGTGTCGCTGACGTTCTTACCCGAGTAGAACTGCTCGCGATGGGTGATGTAGCCTCGAACCACGAGGCCGTGCCCGACAGCGTAGGTGGCCATGCTGTGCAGGGCCACGGAAGACGAGTCGCTCTCGACCGCCACCGGCGGTATCCCACTCCCGCCCAGGACGCTCTGCTGCCAGGCGGCCTGCAGGTTGGTGATGTAGCGCACGTCGCCCGAGAGGCTCAGCTTGCGGGTGGGAACGACGGTAGCCACGGCGTTGAGACTGTTGGTGGCCCCGTTGGAGTGCCCGCTACCGTCGCTAGAGAACGTGGAGCGGCTGCAGTTCGCCCCGAAGCTGCCTGATAGCGGTAGACGGTGGGTCGCCGAGATGCCGTAAGTGGTGCCCGAGCTGGAGCCCACGTCGCGTAAACCGAGGAAGTCAGGAAAAGTCACGGTCAGGGTTTGGCGATTCAGATAGCCTTGCAGGTTGAAGCCGGCGAGCTGATAGGTCGAGTTCAGGCTGAAGCTCTTGGTCGCACTCTTGCTGTCCCCGCTTGTACCCAGGATGTTGGAGGAGTTGGAACTGGTGCTGAAGTTGGCCGTCAGGGTAGGAAGGTCAGCAACAAACGCGCTCCAGGTGACGGAAAAGGCCTGACCCCGCCCGCTGGCGCTCAGCCCCGCCTGGCCGGGAAGCCCGAACTCACTGCTCCCGCTGTACTGACGGCTGTAGGAGATGGAACCCGGGAAGCGGCTGCCGGTAAAGAGCGAGGTATTGGCGATCAGGCCGGTGGAACTGAGGACGGAATCGCTGGCGGCGTTATTCTGCGAGCGGTTGTAGTAGGGCTGGACGTTGAAGGAGAGAAAATTGGGGTGTTAGTACCAACCGGAGAGGTTGCTGGTGCCATTGAAGCTGAGATTGCTGGTGGAAGAGGTCGAGCTGCTGAAACTACCGCCGTAGCCCATGCCGACATTGCCCGTCAGGGTCATGGAGACGTCGTCGCCCACCTGCATCTGGGCCCAGGTCGGCGCCGCCCCGAGCAGCACCAGGAATGCCGCCCCGAGCCTCGCCCATCCGGATTCCCATCCCCTCACCCTCTGGCCCACGGCAGCACCTCTACAGCTTTTCGATGTTGGCGTTCTTGCGGAGCTTCTGGCCGAGCGCGGCGCGCACCCGCTCCGTCTTCTCTTTCTCCAGGTCGGTCTGCAGCTTCTTCCGCGCCTCCTCGAACGGGATCTGCCCGGCGGGGGTGTGCGCCACCAGCCGGAAGATGGTGTAGGCATTCCCAAGCTGGATCAGGTTGCTGACGTCGCCCGGCTTCATCATCCTGGCGCCGTTCACGATCTCGGGTGGGAGTTCGCTGGCCGGGCGGGGCTTGTGGTCGCCCATGTTCACCCGGAAGTCGTCCTCCGACATCTTCTCGGCGAGCAAGCCGAACTCCTGGTAATCCTTGGCGGTCTTGGCGGCCTTAACGGCGCCCTCGGCGCGGCGGCGGGCCTCATTCAACGTTTCCGGGGCCTGATTGGGCGGGAGGATGGAGATGCTCTGGATGTGGATGGTCTCGGCGCGCTGGAACAGCTTGGGATTCTGGTCGTAGTAAGCGCGGGCGGCGGCGGCGGTGATCCTCGCCTTATCGGTGACTTCCGCCTTGAGTAGGGCGTCGATCAGCAGCGCACGGCGGAGCCTCTCGCGCATCACCTGCGGTGAGCCCTTGGCTTCCATCTTCAGGAACTTTTGATAGGCTTCGCGGCTGGGGAACTCCTTGCGCAGGTCGGCTTCGGCGCGAGCCAGCTTGGCAGGCGAAACCGTCAAGTTCCGGCGTTTCGCCTCCTGGTAGACCAGTTCGTTGAAGATGATCATGTCGAGGGCGCCGCGACGGATCTCCGGCTCCAGATCCTTGGGGAAGCCGTTGTGCTGCTGCGCGTAGGGAAACATCTCGAACATCTGGCGGACCAGGTCGAGCTGGGTGAGAACGGCACCGTTCACCCGCGCCACCGGCTGGCTGAGCACCTGCAAACCGGCGTCGCCGGCCAGATTCGGCGTGCTCACCGGCTGCTTGGCGGCAGTGGGGGCATGCGAGGCCACCTGCGCGACGGTGGCGGTTGTGATGAGAACCAGGGCCGCGATGCCAACGATGACTTTCATAAGACTCTCTCGGTCCGAAATAGGGGGAGGAGAGGTCCCCTCCCCCGAGTCAAGCACTAGAACTGCGTGTCCACGGTCATGATGCCGGAACCCTCGTTCGAACCGCCGGCGCCGGTGAAGTGGCACTGACGGCAGAACTGGGTGGCCGACGACGCCTTCGTCCCATCCGGGATAGGAGCACCCGGGTTGTACGGGGCGTAGACGAAGAAGTACGACGGGTAAACGCCACTGGTGGCGCTGCCCCGGACGCGGCCGCTGAAGGTGTACATGCTGTGCGGGGTGTGGCAGGTGATGCACACCAGGTACGCCGTGGTCGCATCGGTAGCGCCGGCAGGGATCACCACGCCGGTGGTACGGCCGCCGGATTCATGCGTGCCAGCCACTCGCTTGGTGATGTTGAACGCGCCGTAGTGACCGATGAAGGCCATGAAGGCGGTATCGGTGGTCTTCGGCAGCAGGTAGGCCGCGGTCGTGCCCGCAGCCGGTACCAGGGTCAGCCGGCTGGCAACGCCGACCGCACCCAGGGTGGCCGAGGGGCCGATGGGGTGATCGTTCTTGTAGTTGCCGGCAGGGGTACCGTCGTTGCCGAGCAACGTCGGGATGGGATGCGGGCCATAGGTGTCCACAGGCAGCAATCCAGCAGACTGCTCATAGGACTGGTTGGTCATCATGGCGCCGGTGGCGAGGTTGCCGTCATGGCAGCTCAAGCAGGTCATGACGCCCATGGTGATGGCTTCATCGGTCTCCGCGTCGGCGGGGAAGGTGATGTCAAAATCGCCGCCGCCGGTCGAGATCGTCTGGCCGTAGAGGGGCTCCATGTCCTGGCCCCACAGGGCAACGTCGCCCGTGGTGGGGTCGGTGGTGGGGCCACCCAGCGGGTTGCCGCCGTTGCCACGCGCTCCACTGTGGGGCGTGTGACAGCCGACGCAGCCTTTCCCGCCGTTCTGGTGCGCACCGAGCTTATCGATACCCGTGATGCCGGTACCCTCGGTGTAGGTTTGCGCCATGGACAGCCCGGCGAACACCAGGATGCACAGCGCGAGGTACATTGTCTTTCTCATGATTTGAGGCCTCCTGATAAGGCAGTACTGCTTTCGGTAAGACTGGAAGCGGGTTACCCCGTCTTCCTCTTGCCCGTCCGCGCGGACGGGCAAACTTGTGCGGGCGCGGTTCATTGCGCCTCCGGCTTCTGCGGCAGCGAGGTGGCGCTATTGGGCGGCGCAGCCGCCGTCTTGTTCTTCCCCGCGGCCGCAGGGCCTTCCTTCTCCGCTTTAGCCTCCTGCTCGGTGACGTAGCGGAACGCCTGCATGCGGCCGGGATACTGCTCGGTGGTGAAGACGCGGTTGTTCTTGTCGATGGCGATTCCGACCAGGGTGCGGAACTGGCCGGGATAGAGGCCGTGCCCGCCGATCCAGGCCAGTAAGCGGCCTTCGCGATCGAAGACCTGGACCCGGTCTTGCACCGCGTCGGCGACCCAGATGTGACCGTCCACGTCCACGGCAATCCCCTTCGGGCGTGCCAGGTAGCCCGGCCCGTCGCCTGCCTTGCCGAACATACTGAGGAAGTTGCCGTCGGCATCGAAGATCTGGACGCGGTTGTTGAGAGTGTCGGAGACGTAGAGATTCCCGTCCGCATCGACGGCGACGTTGGTCGGCTTGGCGAAGATGGCGGGATCCACGCGGGTGAAGTCCTTGCCCCCGAGGCCGACCTTGCGCAGGAGCCTGTGCGGGGGATCGGCGTCGTAGACCAGCACCTGGTTGAGGCCGGCGTCGGCGACGTAGAGGAAACGGTTCTCGATGTCGATGGCCAGGCCGCCGGGATCCACCATGCCCTCGCTGATGTGGCCCTCCAGCTTGCGCTGGGGGCTGAACATGAGCACGCGGCGGGCGCCGCTGTCGGAGACGAACAGGCGGTCGCTGTCGTCCATGGCCAGGCCGATGATGGTGGTGAAGCGCGCGTCGGCGCCATGCTTGATCATCTCGAACTCGCCGGTCTCCGGCGTGACGATGAAGATGGCCTTGACCTTGCGGTCGGCGATGTACACGCGGCCCTTGGAGTCCACGGCCAGGCCGTAGGGCATGATCAGCTGGAAGCGCGGTTTCTCCGCCGCCGGCTGCTCGCCCGCGATACCCGCCAGGCGCTCCTTCCAGCTGCTCTTCTTCTTTTCCTTGGGCTTAGAGTCGAGCTTTTCCCCGGAGAACCAGTTCAGGTACGTCACCCGGGCGATAGCGGGAGGCTGGGGCCAGACCAGCTTGGAGTAGTCGATCACTTCCAGGAAGCTCTTCTTGGGCTTCTCCGCGGGCTGCTCCTTCTTCTTCTTGTCCTTGCCGGCAAAGGCGGGGGCGACGCAGGCGAGGGCCACGGCCAGCAGCACCAGGAGCCACGCTGCCCGCCGGATCCGACCCTGTCGCGACTGATTCACTGACTTCATTGCTATCTCCCCAGGTTCTTGTGGCAGCTGGCGCAGAAGACCATGTTGTTGGCCTGGTCCTTGGCCAGCAGGCCGGGCTGCGCGGAAGCGTGCGGCTGGTGGCAGCTGGCGCAGTTCACGGCAGCCCGCACCTTGGTGACGTCTTCAGGGTCCATCTGGTCCTGCACCGGATGGCGCTCGACGGGGTGCCCCATGCCGTACTTAATCGGCAGGCGCGGAACGCCGGCGAAGTAGTTCTCCGGCAGCCGCACTTTGCCGTCGAAAATGGCGACCAGCCCCTGGCCCTCGAGCCTGGCCGGATTGGCCTCGGGCCCGTGGCATTCCAGGCAGGTGGCGTTCAGGCTGCTGCCACGCAGCAGCTTGGGACGGTCGCCGCCATGCGGCTCGTGGCAGGTGGCGCAACCCTGCTCGAAGGCGGGCTGGTGCAGGTACCTCTTCTTGTGCTGCTCCGCCTGGTCGGCGTGGCAGGAGAGGCAAACGTTGACCGGGTCCGGCCTCTGGAAGCCCTGGCTGTTGCCGGCGTGCGGGTTGTGGCAGGAGATGCACTCGCCCTGGGCGCCCGGGTGCTGCACCTTGGCCTTCTCGATCTTCTCCGCCTGGTCACTGTGGCAGGTGACGCACAGTTCCCGGGAATCGGCGTTGGTCAGCACCACCTTGCCCTCCTTGGCGGGCTCATGGCAGGTGTCGCAGGAGCGGTCGCCGAAAGGCTGGTGGACGAACTTCTGGGCCAGCTTGGACCCGCTGGAGGCGTGGGCGTCGTGACAGGTGAGGCAGTCGGCGCCGGCCACCGGGTGGTTCTGGTGGGGGGTGGTGAGGGGGGCGTCCTAGCCGTGGTGGCTCTCGAGGCAGAGCGCCGGAGTAGCCTTGGTCAGGTGGGCGCGGAACTCGCGCTGCCCGGGGTCGCCGGTCTTGTGGGTGACGTGGCAGGTGTTGCAGCCCATGTCGAGGGCGGCGTGCCGGCTTCCCTTCTCCGGGACCTTGAGGCCGGTGGCGTGGCAGGTCAGGCAGAGGTTGCTCTGCTGGTCGGCGCCCTCAGTGGCCTTCTTCAGCTGGTTCTGGTTGTCGGAGGTGTGAGGGTCGTGGCAAGTGGTGCAGTCGCGAACCGCCGGCTTGTGGACCTTGCCCTTGATCTCGGCGGCGTTCTTGTCGGCGTGGCAGGTCAGGCAGACGGCGCCGGCGCTGGTGGCGATCAGCTTGATGCGGGTGACCTCGCGGTTGACCCGCACTTCGTGGCAGCTGTTGCAGCCGCTGGCGATGGCCGAGTGCACGGCCTTGCCCTTGGCCTTGTTCTCATGGCAGCCGATGCAGGTGGCGGAGTCGGTGTCTTTCTCCAGGGGCACGGGATGCTTGCCCGCCAGAGCCACGGAACTGAATCCTGCCAGGAACAGAAACAGGAAAAGGAGGCGACCGGCGAGGGCCGTTCTTCCGCCTACCGGCCGTAGCGGAAGAGGAAGCGGGTTCGGTATGGACCTGTTCACAACAGCCTCCGACCACATCTGTGCACGAGCATGGCCGGAAACCGGGGGTGCTGCGAATTTCAGCGAGCACAGCTAAGTGTTTTTGGGACAGATAGTTACGAGGGCGATGCGCAACGGGAAGGCCGCGTCCGAACTCCAGATATGGGCCTTTACCCACATGGTTCCCAGTGAAAAGCCGCAGCCCTGTTGGTCACCCGGTTCAGCATCGTGGGGGACGAGACGGAGAGGTCCGGATGCGGCTGAAAACGCTGCTCCAGCATGCGCGAAAACGCACCCCTGCGTGATAACGCACAATCTGGAGCGGCTCTAGGAACGTGGGGCGAACTTGAAGCCATTGAGACGAAGGGACTTAGGAGACGACAGCCGGTGGCGAGCAAAGTGCTTTCCCTCCGGCGGAGGCTGTTGCACCCATGACCCCCAAAGCTCGTTCCTACCGGCGCAAGGTGTGGACCTTCCTGGGCTCCGTGCGCACGGGCATCGTTCTCCTTATCGTTCTTGGGCTGGCGACGCTAGTCGGCACCATCATCCTGCAACGGCCCATCACGGCTCCCGCCAAGATGCACTCGACCTACTCGCCCAACCTGCTGTGGTGGCTGGACAAGCTGGGGTTCACCGACGTGTTCCACAGCTGGTGGTTCACGGCGATGCTGGCGCTGCTGAGCATGAACATCATCGTAGCGTCGCTGGACCGGTGGCCGCAGGTGTGGCGCTACTTCGCCCGGCCCTACCTGCGCCCCGAGCCGCACTTCCTGGCGTCGCTGAACATGCACCACGAGGTGCTGCTGCGGGATGCCGAGGCCGGGATCGAGGCCGCCGAGGCCGCCTTCCGGAAGGCCGGCTTGGAGCCGCAGCGCGTGGTGAAGGAGACCACCAGTCTTTACGCCGAGAAGAACCGGTTCGCGCGGTTGGCGCCCTATGCCGTGCACTTCAGCCTGCTGCTGATCTTCGCGGGCGGCATCATCGATGGGTTGTACGGCTGGAAGGGCTTCGTCTCGCTGACCGAAGGGGAGACGCTGAATTCGATCGAGCGGCCCGATGGCACCCGGCGGCCGCTGGAGTTCGCGCTGCGCTGCGACGCCGCCGGCCAGGAGAACTATCCCGACGGCTCGCCCAAGCGCTGGTGGTCGAAGCTGGCGGTGCTGGAGAACGGCCGTGAGGTCCAGCGTAAGGAGATCGAGGTCAACGAGCCGCTGGTCTACAAGGGGATCCGCTTCTTCCAGGCCAGCTTCGGGCAGACCGGGGACGTGACCGCGGTCAAAGTGCACATGCACCCGACCAAGGGGTCGGAAGAGGGCGCCCGCATCCTGGAGCTGCGTCCCGGACAGCCGGTCGAGCTGGACGCCAACAGCACCGTGACCCTGGCGCAGTTCATCCCCGATTTCGTGGTGGTGGACAACAAGGTGGAGGCGCGCTCGAACCAAATGAACAACCCGGCGGTGCAGCTGGCGTTCCGCACCCCCGGGGGGCAGAGCATGATGTGGCTGTTCCCGCGCTTCCCCGAGTTCTCCCACGGCAACCCCACGATGTACGACTTCCACGTGAACGAGATCGTGCAGTCCAACTTTACCGGGCTGCAGGTGTCGTACGAGCCGGGACAATACCTGGTGTGGGCGGGCGTGATCCTGATGGGGGTGGCGCTGGCCATGACCTTCTACTTCGTCCACATCCGCTTCTGGGCGGTGCCGGTGGACGACGGCCGCGGGCGGCTGGTGCTGTGGGTGGGCGCCTCCGCCAGCAAGAACCGCGACGAGGTGGAAGAGCGCTTCGGGAAGCTGGTGCAGGAGATCGATAGCAAGCTGGCGACGCAAGCGGCGGCCTCGCAGGAGCCCGCCGAGCTGGCAGTCCGCTAGGAAAGAATGGAGGAAGTGATGTCGTCACGCGCACAAGTGGAGCAGCCGCCGGTCAGCCAGGGAAGCCTGTTCCTGACGCTGGTCGGAGTGGGGACGCTGTTCCTGCTGTTCATGGCCCTGATCCCGGCGATGAAGGCGGGCCCCCTGTTCAACGAAGAGAACATGCTTTATGTCGCACTCATCCTTTACTCGGCGGCCACGGCGCTATACGTCGGCTTCGCCGTCACCGGGATCGAGCGCTTCGTGCGGGCAGCCTGGGCGGCTACGTGGGCGGGGTTCGCCGCCAACACCGCGGCGGCGGCCCACCGCTGGTACGTGGCCGGACATCCGCCGTTCGCCAGCGTGTACGAGATGCTGCTGTCGTTCGTGTGGGCCCTGGGCCTGACCACCCTGTTCGTGCAGAAGAAGTACAACGTGAAGGTCATCGGGACGATCACCATGCCCGTGGCGGTGGTGGGAGTGATCCTGATGCAGCTGATGCCCTCGGCGGTGCGGCCGCTGGTGCCGGCGCTGCAGTCCACCTGGCTGCACATCCACGTGGCCCTGGCCATGCTGGCCTACGCGGCCGCGGCCGCCAGCTTCGGCCTGGCCATGATGTTCCTGATCCAGGACAAGATGCGCACCGAGACCTTCCTGGCCAACACCACCGGATTCCTGCTGCTGGTGTACGGCTGGATCCTGACGCGCTTCGCCGACGGCGGGCTGAAGGTGGTGGCCTTCGACGCCGAGGGCGGCGGCGACCTGATGCTGCAACGCGGCATGCCGCTGCACGTCATCATCCCGCAACT
>CAYTPH010000016.1:0-19822 GCA_964439635.1 uncultured Terriglobales bacterium | reverse complement strand
TGGACATCAGCTTCGCGGCCGACGTCCAGGCCATGTCGGAGGTGGTGGACGGGCTGATGTCGGTGGTGCGGGCCATGCAGTGCGCCTGCGGCAAGGAGCACGAGGTGGAGCTGGCGCTGCGCGAGGCCCTGGCCAACGCCATCACCCACGGCGCCAAGGGCGACCCCACGCGCAAGGTGCAGTGCTGCGTGGCCTGCGACGAGAGCCGCGGCATGCTGGTGGTGGTGCGCGACCCCGGCGAGGGCTTCGACCCGGCCAAGCTGCCCAGCCCGCTTATGGGCGAGAACGTCTACTCGGAGCACGGCCGCGGCGTCTACCTGATCAACCAACTGATGGACCACGTCGAGTACCGGCGCGGCGGCACCGAGATCCACATGCGCGCCTTCCCCAAGGCGGCGCCCGCCAAGAACTGCGGCCTGTAGGAGTAAGGCCCAGACGAGCGAAACCGGCTCGTCTGGGGCACCCCAATCGTTAATCCTCCCGTTCATCCCACACAGCCAGGTGTGACGGCGGTCACAGGCGGGGCCATCCCATCCGGTGAAAATGGAGGCGGAGACGACCGCCCATGGCACTCATAGACTCGAAGACCGGCCAGAAGATCCGCGACTACTCCATCGAACAACTGAAGCAGGAAGCCAACCTGATGCGGGGCTACGACCTGGTGGCGCTGTGCGCTGCCGGCTCGGGGCACGCCGGCGGGACGCTGTCCATCATGGACATCACCGCCGCGCTCTACCTGCACTGCGCCAACCACGATCCCAAGGACCCCGACTGGGAGGACCGCGACCGCATCGTGTGGTCGGGCGGGCACAAGGCCCCGGCGCTGTACCTGGGGCTGGGCTTCGCCGGCTTCCATCCCAAGGACGACGTGGTCACGCTGCGCAAGCTGTACTCGCCCTACCAGGGGCATCCGCACTGGCTGAAGCTGCCGGGAGTGGAGTGCTCGACCGGGTCGCTGGGGCAGGGGCTGTCGGTGGCGGTGGGCATCGCCCTGGCCGCCAAGCTCGACGGCAAGGAGCACAAGACTTTCTGCATCATGGGCGACGGCGAGCAGCAGGAGGGTCAGATCTGGGAGGCGGCCATGGAGGCCGCCCACTACAAGCTGGAGAACCTGATCGGCATCATCGACCACAACCGGCTGCAGATCGACGGCTTCGTCTCCGACGTGATGGGCATCGACCCGCTGGGCGCCAAGTACCGCAGCTTCGGCTGGGAGGTGGTGCGCATCGACGGCCACGACATGAAGGAGGTCGTGGAGGCGCTGGAGGCGGCGCGCGTGGGCACCGGCAAGCCCACCCTGATCATCGCCGAGACGGTGAAGGGCAAGGGCGTCAGCTTCATGGAGAACGTCGCCGGCTGGCACGGCAAGGCCCCCAACTACGACGAAATGGTGAAAGGGCTGCAAGAGCTGGAGCTGGAGAACGCCATCCCCTACAAGGACCTGCTGGAGAAGGCCAAGCGCTACCAGGCGCAGGTGGACATCAAGCTCAACGCCAAGATGCCCAAGTTCCAGCGCAACTACTGGTGGAACGCCGAGAAGAGCATGAAGGTGGAGATGAAGCCCACGCGCATGGGCTTCGGGCAGGCGCTGTCGGAGAACGGCGGCGACGAGCGGGTGGTGGCGCTGGGGCTGGACATCTCCGGGTCCATCACCATCAGCGAGTTCTACGCGGCCCACCCCGAGCGGCGGAAACGCTGGCTGAGCATGGGCATCGCCGAGCAGTCGGCGACGGCGGTGGCGGCCGGCCTGGCCCGCGAAGGCAAGCTGCCGGTCTTCGGGACGTACGCCACCTTCGCGGCGGCGCGCAACCTGGACCAGATCCGCACCTCCATCTGCTACGGCAACTTCAACGTGATGATCGCGGGAGCGCACGGCGGGGTGTCGGTGGGGCCGGACGGCGCCACCCACCAGGCGCTGGAGGACCTGTTCGCCATCTGCGGCCTGCCCAACATGGTGGCGGTGGTGCCCTGTGACTCGGTGGAGACCAAGAAGGCCACCAACTACCTGCTGTTCGAGCACGCCGGGCCCAAGTACATCCGCTTTGCCCGCGAGGCCACGCCCATCGTGACCACGGCGGAGACGCCGTTCGTCTTCGGCAAGGCCAACGTCATCCGGCTGCGGCGCGAGGCGGAGAAGTTCATCGAGGCGTTCGAGACCGGCCTGGCCTCGGAGTACGAGAACGAGAACGAGGACCTGAGCATCGTGGCCTGCGGGCCCATGGTGCCGGAGGCGATGCGCGCCGCCTGGATCCTGAAGCAGGACTTCGGCTACGAGACCCGGGTGGTGAACCTGCACACCCTGAAGCCCATCGACGAGGAGGCGCTGGTGCGCGCCGCCCGCGAGACCGGGGTGGTGGTCACCGCCGAAGAGCACCAGATCGGCGCGCTGGCCTGGCGGGTGAGCGGCGTCCTTACCGAGAACCCCAAGCTCTACGGCCTGCCGGTCATCACTGGCGCCGTCGGCGTGAAGGACCGCTTCGGCGATTCCGGCGCACCCTGGGAGCTGGTGAAGGAGTTCGAGGTCAGCGCCGAGCACATCGCGCAGAAAGCGGTGGAGCTTCTGGCGGTGAAGAAGAAGGGCGCGCGGGAAGAGCGGGTGATGGCGGCGGTGCGGTAGGTAGTTGCCCAATCTGCATTGAATGTAGCCCGCGCGCCCTCGCGCGGGCCTATATGCGCCCGTGCCCACGTGGCGCGGCCGCCTTCGGCCGCGGCTCTTTGACTTGGGAACGCCAGCCCCGCCCGCGACACACTCGGACCAACCATCCAATGCGTGCACGACCGTGGAAGCCCCCGCCTTCAGGCGGGGGGAACAAGAGACGCAACAACGAGTCGGCTTTAGCCGCGGCGTAACGCCGGCGCCCCGCCGGCTGTCTCGGGAGCGTCCCGCCTGCGACGCAGCCGCGACTAGCAGAGCGAGACGGGCTCGTTCGTCTCCGGTCTGTCCGGTTCCCTGGATGAGAAGGGCTGTTAGCACCAGTTTGACTTGGCGTATGCTGCGGTCCATGAAGCGGCCAGATGCTTGGTGGGTCACGCCAGCACAACGAAAGCGATGGTGGCAAACACTGCTCGTTGCGGTAGCTCTGTTTGCCGCGCTTGTTGCATGGCAGGTGACCAACCTCAGGTTAGATTTCGCGCCAATCTCAAAGCTGATCACTCTCTCCGTAGCAGTCCCTCTGCTTTATGCCGATTCTCAGCCACAAGAGCAGTTAGCCACGGAAGAGAAGCAGACCGTCATCGATGTGCGCGGCCCCACGATAGTGGCCTTCTTCCCTCCTGTCCCGCAGAAGGAGCTTGAAAGCGACCAAGACACCAACGAGGCACTAGCAGATTTCCAATACTACGCTGGACGAGTCCGCGACCGGCTCAAGAGGGCCGGCATCCGCTTTCATGAGCTATACGCAACCTCGTTTGATGTGCGTGTGGGCCGAACGCGGACAACGTTCCGGCCAGCGTCGGAGGTCGGCTACTACCTCGCTGCTCCGAACAAAAAGCCTCGGATCGAGTACGGTGTGAAGACCGACGCAGATCTCTTAAGCGTAGCGGCTGAGTATTTCGGTCCTGAAGCTGGCCTGTCCGCTCAGCAGAATTCCGGGTTGATCTGCGTTGCGCCGTATCCGGAGCCAGTGTGCTCAGGTGGCGTGTGTCGTTATGGCGACCCAGAATTGATCTGCGCGTCGGACAACGTGTCTCTGAAGGTGGACTCGCGCGAGGCTATACCGTGGCCCAAGAAAGACAGCATCAGCGTCGATGGGTTGGCCTTAGATGGGACCCATCGAGTCGTGGTCCTGTGCGACGGCAAACCACAACAATCGTTTCGGTTCCGCTTTTCCGAATTCAAGAACAACAAGGCGTGTCTCTGGATGAATGACCTCTATCGAACTGTGCAGCTATGGGAACTGGACAGACACGCTCCTTCTTGCAAATGCAAAGATGTTAATGGCGGCGCCGTATCGGCGGGTGGCCCAGGTCAGCTGAACTAAACCAGATCGGCGCGCCCCAGACGAGCCGGTTTTGCTCGTCTGGGCCAGCCAGAGGGATTCAAGCGCTACTCTTCGGCACCGCAACCGCGTTCATGGTGAGCCGGGCACCCCTCACCGGCAGCGCGGCTACTCCGATCACGGTCCGCGCCGGGCGATGTTCGTCCATCACCTTCACGTACGCGCGGTTCATCTCGTCGAACTCGCCGACATCCACCATGAAGACGTTGATGTGCAGGACGTGAGCAAGATCCGACCCGGCCGCTTGCAGCGCGTGCTCGATGTTCCGCAGGACCTGCTCTGTCTGCGGTGCGGTTCGCTCGCCCGCGAAGGCCCTGGTCGCCGGGTCGATGCCGGCGATGCCGCCGATGTAGATCAGGCCGGCGGCGGTGGCTACGTGGTGGTACGGGCCGATCGGTTCGGGACTGCCCGGAGGGTTGAAGGTCTTGACGGTCGTCATAGGGTCTCGGTTATACCGCAAGTCTCGGGGTTGCGCAGGATCCAGGGCTAAAGCCCGCATCCGTCGAGCGTGACACCGGCCTGAAGGCCGGTGCTCCCACCAAAATGCCGGTGCTCCCACCAAAAGGCCGGTGCTTCCACCGAAGGCCGGGCGCTTCGCCCTTTGCAGTCACCCGCATATGTGAGCGCGGTCACTGCGTCCTGGTGCGAGGGCGAGCCTACTGGTGCGCACACGGGGCCCGGGCTCACCTCTCTCCTCATTCGCTCCGTGCAGGAGGCTCTGATGCGACCGGTCTACATGATCTCCGGGGGCCTGACCAAGTTCGCCAAGGCGGAACCGCGGAAATCGTTCCGCGTGATGGTCAAAGAGGCCTTCGACTACGCCATGCGCGACTGTCCGAAACTGCGGCGCGACCACATCGACGGCACCGTGGTCAGCTACTTCAGCGACCACTTCACCCGCCAGCTCATGGCCGGCATCATGGCGGTGGACACCTGCGGGCTGGTGCCCAAGCCCACCATCCGGGTGGAAGGCGGCGGCTCCACCGGCGGGCTGTGCTTCCAGGAGGCGTGGCGGCACATCGCCAGCGGCTGGATGGACTGCGTGGTGGCCATGGGCTTCGAGACCATGTCCCACGTCAACACCTGGAAGGGCAACGAGTTCATCGCCCTGGCCAGCGACACCAACTTCGACTATCCCGTCGGCGGCTTCTACAGCGGCTACTACGCCATGATGGTGGTGCGGCACATGCACGAGTTCGGCACCACCGTGGAGCAGATGGCCAAGGTCAGCGTGAAGAACCACCGCAACGCGCTGCACAACAAGTGGGCGCAACACCATTACGACCTGACGGTGGAAGACGTGCGCCGCTCGCCCATGGTGGCGTATCCGCTGACCATGCTGGACATCTGCACCATGTCGGACGGTGCGGCGGTGGCCATCCTGGCCAGCGAGAAAGTGGCGGAGAAGCTGTGCGAGAACCCGGTGCGCATCCTGGGCGTGGGGCAGGGGTCGGACGCCATGCGCATGGCCGACCGGCCGCACGGCGAGGTGCCGCTGCTCAAGCACGAGGACCCGCGCTGGTACAAAGGCCTGAAGTATCCCGGGGTGCACAGCTTCCGCGCCGGTCGCATGGCCTCCAAGATGGCCTACGAGAAGGCCGGCATCGAGGACCCGCGGGAGGAGATCGACTTCGTGGAGCTGCACGATGCCTACACCTCCAGCGAGATCCAGACCTACGAGGACATGGGGCTGTGCCGCTACGGCGAGGGCGGGAAGTACATCGAGGAAGGGCACCCCGAGCTGACGGGGAAGATGCCGGTGAACCCCTCGGGCGGGCTGATCGCCTGCGGGCATCCGGTGGGGGCCACCGGGCTGATGCAGGCGGTGTTCGCCTTCTGGCAGCTCCAGGGCACCATCGCCAAGCACAACGACGGCAACGGCAGCTTCCAGGTGCAGCAGAAGCGCGGGCGCGACCACCGCAGCCTGCGCGGCGCCATCCACAGCCACGCCGGCACCGGCACCTATGTCACCGTCAGCATCATGGAAAGCACCAACAGCCCCATGACGTTCCAGGGCGACTGAGGAGGGAAGACCATGTCGAAAGCAGCCACGGCACACAAGAAGGTGACTCCCATCGCGCGCCCCAAGCCGCAGCGCGTCCACGGCCCCAAGCCGGTGTACGACAAGGTGCGGCTGGCGGAGAGCGACCAGGGCGCGGTGGTCTTCCGCACCGACCCGCTCATCGTCAAGGACCACTACGAGATCGACTACATCCACAGCTACGCCGAGGACTCGCCCTTCTTCACCGGGCTGGCCCAGGGCAAGCTGATGGGCAGCGAGTGCACCAAATGCCACTACCGGTTCGCGACGCCGCGGGCCTACTGCATGGAATGCGGCGCCAAGACCAAGTGGATCGACCTGCCGCTCCAGGGCAAGGTGCACGCCTGGACCACCTGCTACTTCGGCTCGGAGGCGTTCCTGAAGGAGACGCCGTTCACCCTGGCGTTGATCGAGTTCGAGGGAGTGAACACGCTGCTGCTGTCGCGGGTGCTGGGGTGCAAGCAGGAGGAGATGCAAGTGGGCCTGTCGGTCAAGGCGAAGTTCCGCCGCATGGCGCAGTTCAAGCCGACGGACGTGTACTTCGTCCCCGCCGCAAAATCCTGAGCGACGAACCACTGGGACCGGTACTTTGGTACCGGTCCCAGGATGTTTGCTCCGGCCGCGGTTCCGGGTTATAACTCAGAGTACGCACGCCAATCTGAGATGATGCTGCGCAGTGCATTCCCGAGGTGTCCGTGAAGAGAAGTCCTTCTCTGCTTTTGTTCTTCCTCCTCCTATCGTTAACGGTCGTGGTCGCGGCGCAGGAGCAGCCCGACCCGGTGCTGAAGGCCATGCGCGCGGAGCTGGACCGCTCCCTGCAGAACCTGAAGAAGCAGCCGGTCCCGCCCTACTTCCTGGCCTACCAGGTCACCGACAACCGCGCCATCCAGATCGGGGCGTCGTTCGGCACCCTGCAGAACAGCGACGACACCCGCACCCGGGTGCTGGACATCGACCTGCGGGTCGGCGACTTCGCGCTGGACAACACCCACGACGCCTTCGTCCGCGGGGGCATGCCGCGGCAATTCGATTCGCGTCTGCCGCTGGACGACGATCCCGGGGCCATCCGCCAGTCGCTGTGGGCGGAGACCGACAAGCGCTACAAGGCGGCGGTGGAACGCCTGGCGGAGATCAAGGCCAACGTGCAGGTGAAGGCCGAGCGCGAGGACAAGTCGCCCGACTTCACCCCGGAGAAACCGGAGCGCTACCTGGGGCCGCCGGAAAAGTTCTCCTTCGACCAGCGCGCCTGGGAAGACCGGCTGCGCCGGGTGACCGCACCCTTCGCCCGCTACGGGTTCATTCTGGAGCAGGGCGCCAACGTCAGCGGCGAGATCGAGACCCGCCGCTACGTGAGCAGCGAGGGCTCGGAGATCGTCTACACCCTGCCGCTCTTCCGCCTGGTGCTGACCGCCACCGCCAAGGCCGAGGACGGGATGATGCTGCCGCTGCATCAGACCTACCTGTCGTTCTCGCCCGAGGGCCTGCCCGACGAAGCCACGCTGACCAAGGTGGTGGAGAAGATGATCAACGACCTGCGGGCGCTGCGTGCCGCGCCGCTGATCGACGCCTACACCGGGCCGGCCATCCTGACCGGGCGGGCCAGCGCCGTCTTTTTCCACGAGATCTTCGGCCACCGCATCGAGGGCCAGCGGCAGAAGGATGAGGACGACGCCCAGACCTTCAAGAAGAAGGTGGGGCAGGCGGTGCTGCCGCCCAGCTTCTCGGTGTACTCCGATCCCACCCTGCGCAAGATCGGCTCCACCGACCTGGTGGGCTTCTATCCCTACGACGACCAGGGGGTGAAGGCCCGCCGCGTGCCGGTGGTGGAGAAGGGCATCCTGAAGAACTTCCTGATGTCGCGCTCGCCCATCGAGGGTTTCACCGCGTCGAATGGGCACGGGCGCAGGCAGCAGGGGAACCCGGTGGCGGCGCGGCAGTCGAACCTGCTGGTGGAGGCCTCGAAGCAGGTGACGCGGGCCGAGCTGAAGAAGAAGCTGCTGGAGCAGATCAAGGTGGCGAAGAAGCCCTATGGGTTGCTGTTCGACGACATCGAGGGCGGCTTCACCTTCACCCAGCGCTTCCTGCCCAACGCCTTCAACGTGATGCCCACCATGCTGTACCGGGTGTATCCCGACGGCCGCGAGGAGCTGGTGCGCGGCGCCGACCTGATCGGCACGCCGCTCATCGCCTTCAGCAAGATCCTGGCGGCCGACGACGACGTGGCCGTGTTCAACGGCGTCTGCGGCGCGGAGTCCGGCTGGGTGCCGGTGTCGGCAGTCTCGCCCGGCATTTTGGTGGCGCAGATCGAGATCCAGCGCAAGCCCAAGTCGCAGGAGAGCGACCCCGTCCTGCCCCCGCCCTTCGCGGTGGAGAAGTAAACCCATGATGAGGACCCGGATGAAGTCCCGCGCATTCGCACTTTCGCTCTGCCTCGTGCTCGTCTCCTCCTCCGTCGCCCTGGGCCAGCAGCCGGACCCGGTCCTGCGGGCGATGAAGGACGAACTCGCCCGCTCCATGAAGGACCTGAAGATCGAAGGCGTGGAGCGTCCGTACTTCCTCGCCTATCGCGTCGAGGACGTGGACGAGAAGGTGGTGTCGGCCGGGTTCGGCGCGCTCCAGGACAGCCGCGCCACGCGGCGGCGCAGCTTCGGCGTGGAGATGCGCGTCGGCGACTACCAGTTCGACAATACCAACTTCATGTCGGTGGGCGCGTTCGGGATGGGATCGCCGTTCGCGGGCAGCGGTACGGCGCCGCTCGACGACGACTACAACCAGATCCGGCGCGAGCTGTGGCTGGCCACCGACGCCCGCTACAAGCAGATCGCCGAGAGCCTGGCCACCAAGCGCGCCGTCCTGCAGAACCGCAAGCAGCACGAGGAGCTGCCCGACTTCAGCAAGGAGACGCCCACCCAGTCGTTCGAGGCGCCGGTCACTCTCCAGGCCGACCTGGCGGCGATGGAGGCCCTGACGCGGGAACTCTCCGCCGTCTTCCGCAAGTCGCCCAATATCCAGGACTGCGCCGTCAGCTACGAGGTCCGCACCGTCTACACCCGCTACACCAACAGCGAGGGCACGACCTTCACCCGGGCGCTGCCCGTGGTTCACCTGCTGGTGCGGGCGGCGGCCCAGAGCGAGGACGGCACCCCGCTGCAGGATTTCGCCGAGTGGTTCGGCAAATCGCTGTCCGACCTGCCCGCCAAGAGCGTGATGCTCGAGCACGCCAAGACCATGGCCGCGGGGTTGGAGCAGTTGCGCACCGCCGCCTTCCCCGAGCGTTACAACGGCCCGGTGCTGTTCGAGGGCGAGGCCGGAGCCGAACTGTTCGCCCAGCTGTTCGCGCCCTCGCTGTCGGCCATGCGCATGCCCATGACCGACAATCCGCAGTTCGAGCAGGCCATGCAGCAGCTGATCGACCGCATGGGCATCAACCTGCAAGACCGCATGGGCGCGCGCGTGATGCCCGACTTCATGCAGGTGGACGACAAGCCGCGCGCCACCGAGATCGACGGCGTCAAGACCCCCATGCATATCGCCATCGACGACGATGGCGTGCCCACGCGCGACCTGCGCCTGGTGGAGAACGGCATTCTGAAGACGTTGCTTGCCGACCGTACCCCCACCACCGTCAGCTCGCAGAGCACCGGCAGCCGGCGCGGCTGGGGCCCGGCAGCGGGGAACCTGGTGGTGATCGCGGACAAGGGCGCCCCCAAGGAGCAGCTGCGCGCCGACCTGCTCAAGCGGGCCAAGTCGCGGGGGAAGGACTACGCCATCGTGGTGCGCCGCGTCGGCAACGGCGGGCTGAACGCGCTGGAGCAGATGGCCGCCCAGGCCCGCAGCCAGGCGGGCCCGGCCAGCGCCATGCTGGAGGTCTACAAGCTGCAGGCAGACGGCAAGGAGGTGCTGCTGCGCGGCGCCGAGATCACCGGCCTGACTGCCAATTCCTTCAAGGAAGTGGCCGCCGCCGGCGATCGCCGCACCGTCATCCACCGCATCTTCCTGCCCCGCACCACCGGGCTGCTGGGAGCCTCGTCCGGCATCACCGCCATGGGCGCGCCCATCGTGACCTTGAGCGTGCCCTCACTGCTGTTCGAGGAGCTGACGCTGAAGAAGAACACCACCTCGGTGCCCAATCCGCCGGAATCGGCCCCACCTGGCTTCGAGTAGACGGTCCCCGCCAGGGAGGTGGCTAAGCTTTAGCGAGCAGCCGCTCGGTCGCGCCCTGCCGGTAGGCGAACATGGCCCACAGTTGCGCCCGGACCAGAGTGGCGTTCAATAGCTCTCCCCAACCTAGGTCGTAGATCACGGAATCACGGACCACAGTGCCGGCCCGCCCTTCCCGTGCCTCGGCTTGAAAGGAATGGGTGTGTTCGAACCGGCGGAACGGCCCCGCCACCTGTACGTCGCGGAAGTAGCGTCCCCACTCGAACTCGACAATGCGCGCCGTCCAGGTCTGCCGCAGCGGCAGATAGGGCAGAAGGCGGAAGCTGATGACGATCTCTGAACCTGCTCCCGCCAACTCGGGATTCGCTTCGGCAGGGCCGGTCACCGGCACCAACCTGGCCTCCACGATCCTGGCGCCGGAAGCGGGGGGAGAGATGCGTGGCAGATTGCCCGGGTCGGCGAAGAATCGGAATACCGCCTCGGCTTCGGCCCTGATCCACTGCTCGGTCTCGAAGTTGGACGTGCTCAACTCTGCTTCCACTCCCTTCCACGTTGAAAACTAAGGACTAAGCCGCGGGGCAGGGAATCGCTAGGTTCCCGCTGCACCACGGTAGTAAACGCAACCACTTGCGGTTCCCGTAGCGGGAAACCCAAGCCATCGTACATTTTCCTGAGCGGAGCCTTTTCCACACCCCACCCTCAAGATTTCTGTTGACAGCCAACCGGTTAGGCGTAGGATGTGGTCCAAAGTGGTTGAAAGTGGTAAGGCGAGTTGGTCGGTGGGTGCCGGTGCCAAGTTGTGGTGACACCAGCGAAATGGACCAGAAAAGCCCAAAAAACGACGCCAACGAACCTCAAACAGCCGTGCTGGCCGCTTTCACCTCCGTGGCTGCCGTGATCGCAGCCAAAAGATTGAAGGGCCCGAGGGCCCCCAAGCATGTTTCGCGGCAATCACCCAACCCGCGTGGACGAAAAGGGACGGTTAAAGGTCCCGGCGGAATTCAAGCGCGTGCTGGACGAGAAGTATGCCGGCGCCGAATTCTACATCACCAGTCTGGATGGGAAGGTTGCTCAGGTGTATCCGTTCGAAGAGTGGCAGCGCATCGAGGAGAAGCTGGCGCGCCTGTCGAACTTCAACCCCACGAAGAAGAAGCTCTTGCAGCGTACGAACTACTACGGCCAGGTGGTGGAGATGGACAACCAGGGACGCCTGCTGATGCCCGCGTTGCTGCGCGAAGCGGCGCAGCTCAAGGGCGAAGTGGCCGTCCTGGGCAACCTGACCTACCTGGAAGTGCGCAACATGGAGCAGTTCCGCAAGGAGATGGAAGAGAACCCGTTCACGGCTGAGGATGAAAAGACTCTCGACGAACTGGGCATCTAGTGGCGGACGAGGATTCTGGGGAAAAGGTTTCGAACAACGCCTCCGAGTGGGGCGGGCATGGCGGGGAGAAGCAGGCTGGCCATGTTTCGGTTCTTTTAAAAGAAGCGATCGACTTCCTGGGTATTGGGCGCGGCGGCACCTGTATCGACGCGACCTTGGGGGCGGGCGGCCACAGCTACGAAATCGCAAGGCGCCTCGGCCCACAGGGTCGTTTGATTGGCTTCGATAAGGACACCGCGGCGCTGGAGATCGCCCGCAAGCGGCTGACCCCGCCCTCCGGACAAGAGGGCGCGTGGCCGCAGGTCACCCTGCTGCACGCCTCCTTCGCCGAAGCCGGCGAGCGGGTGGAGCAGGGAAGCGCGGACGGGCTGCTGGCCGACCTTGGCCTCAGCTCGCTGCAACTGGCCGACCCGCTGCGGGGGTTCAGTTTTCAGGCGGAAGGGCCGCTCGACATGCGGATGGATCCGCAGGGCGAGCGCACCGCCGATCAGGTGGTAAATCGGATGGACGAGCGTGAGCTCGCCGATCTGATTTACGAATTCGGTGAGGAAAGGAGGTCGCGGAGAATCGCCAGAGCCATTGTCCGGTCGCGGCCGATAAGAACAACCGCTCATCTTGCGCAAGTTATATCGGCCGCGGCCCGGCCAATGAACCCTGCCGAACGCCGCATCCATCCCGCGACACGCACTTTCCAAGCGATCCGAATCTTCGTCAACCGCGAACTCGAGGACCTGGAGGCGCTGCTCGAGGCAGCGCCCCGGGTGCTTCGGCCCGGCGGGAGGCTGGTGGTCATCAGCTTCCACTCGCTGGAGGACCGGAAGGTGAAAGACGCCATGCGCCAGGGAGCGCAACAAGGTTTCTACCGGCTGCTGACGAAAAAGCCCGTCACCGCCGGCGAAGAGGAAGTCGAGCGCAACCCGCGGAGCCGCAGCGCGAAGCTGCGGGCCGTGGAAAAAGCTGTGAAGAATGTGAATAACTCCTGAGTCGAAGACGGAGCACGCACTATTTCACGGCAGAGCAAGTTCGGGACGGCATCGCCTCTCCTTGCTACGGGCGAAGATGTTCCTGACAACCTCTCCTTTCGAGCATGCCGTCCCGGAAGGATCTCCCGAGGTGCAGGCTGGTAGGCAGGAGGCTGTATATGTTCACCGGAAGAACGATCGAAGAGCTGATCGAGAGCGTGGAGCGCGCGGAGCAGCACGCCCACCAGATGGAAGCGCAGGACCGGCCCGCAGTCGAGGTGCAGGTGCGCCAGGTGCGCGACACCTTCATCTACAGTTTCTCCTACCCGAAGGAACTCGTGGGGGCGGCATAGTGGCGACCCTGGCGGCGGGCATGCGCGGGCGGGGCGGCATCCCCGAGATCTATTTCCCCAAGCGCATCGACAACTCGCGGCTGGTGAAAGTGGCGGACCGGGAGCGCAACCGCGAGATGGCGATGTTCACCGCCTCGGTGGTGCTGCTGGTGGCGCTGGTGATGGGCTACGCCTGGCAGCACTTCAGCGCCATCGAGTACGGCTACCGCATCGAGGCGCAGAAGGCGGAGCGTGACCGCTTGTCGGAGCTGAACCGGGCGCTGCGGCTGGAGGAAGCCTCGCTGCGCGATCCCGAGCGCATCGACGTGCTGGCGCGCGAGATGGGCCTGTCCTCGACCCAGCCCGGGCAAGTGGTGCACATGGACGCCGTCCCGGCCGAGCCGGAGGGCCCGGTGATGGCGCAAGTGGCTGCAGTCACGGTGGTGCGATAGAAAGATCTTGAGTTGGGGTAAAGGATCCGGTTTGGCTTCAACAAGAGTCACAGACCGGGTATGATGGCGGATGGCGGCCGTAGCGGCCGCCATCCGCGTCTCCGCAACGAGACGCGAAGGAACATGGCGAGCGGCAGCGCAGGCGGCGCGAAAAGTCGGCTGTATCTCCTGACGGCCGTGCTCGTGCTCTGGCTGGGCGCCATCGCCGGCCGCCTGGTCTTCCTGCAGGTGGTGAAGTACGGGGACTTCACCCAGCGCGCCCAACGGCAGCAGCAGCGCTCCATCGAGGTCGCTCCCAGCCGCGGCATCCTCTACGACCGCAACGGCAACGAGCTGGCCATGTCGGTCTCGGTGGATTCCATCTTCGCCGTGCCCGCGGAGATCCCCGACCCCGGCATGACCGCCGGCCTGCTTTCGCCCATCCTCGACCTGGAACGCGGCGAGATCCTCACCAAGCTGCGCTCCTCGCGCAGCTTCGCCTGGGTGGCGCGCAAGGTGGACGCCGACCAGAGCGAGCGGGTGCGGGCGCTGAACCTGCGCGGCATCTACTTCCAGAAGGAATCGAAGCGCTTCTATCCCAAGCGCGAGCTGGCGGCGCAGACCCTGGGCTACGTCGGCCTGGACGACGAAGGCCTGGGCGGCATCGAGCGCGAGTTCGAGCAGCAGCTCCGCGGGCGGCCGGGCAAGATGCTCATCTCCATGGACGCCAAGCGGCGCTGGTTCGGCCGGGTGGAGCGCAAGCCCGAGCCCGGCCAGAACCTGGTGCTCACCATCGACGAGAAGATCCAGTACATCGCCGAGCGCGAGCTGGAACGGGCGATGGCCGAGACCCGCGCCAAGGCCGCCACCATCATCATCCAGGACCCCCACACCGGGGAGATCCTGGCGCTGGCCAGCCGGCCCACCTTCAACCCCAACATGTTCCGGCGAGTCTCGCCGGAGGCGCTGAAGAACCGCGCGGTCAGCGACATCTACGAACCCGGCTCCACCTTCAAGATCGTCACCATCGCCGGCGCGTTGGAGGAGCGGCTGACCAACCCGGACGAGGTGATCGACTGCCAGAACGGCGCCATCCTCATCAACGGCCTGCGCATCCGCGACCACGAGCCCTTCGGGCTGCTGAACGTGACCGGGGTGATGGCCCACTCCAGCGACGTGGGCGCCATCAAGCTCGGCCTGCGCCTGGGGGAGCAGCGCTTCGACCAGTACATCCGCCGCTTCGGCTTCGGCTCCCCGACCGGCATCGAGCTGCCGGGCGAGACCCGCGGCCTGACCAAGCCGGTGAACCGCTGGTCGAAGGTCTCCATCGGCGCCATCTCCATGGGGCAGGAGATCGGCATCTCGGCGGTCCAGCTGGCGGCCATGATGTCCACCATCGCCAACGACGGCCAGTACGTGCCGCCGCGCATCGTCGCCGGCACCCTGCCCGCCTCCGCCGGCGTCAGATCGGTGGCCTACAAGCCGCCGGTGCCGCAGCGCATCATCTCGCCTCTGACCGCGGTGCAGATGAAGAAGATGCTGGAGGCGGTGGTGCTATTCGGGACCGGACGCAAGGCCATCCTCGACGGCTACACCTCGGCGGGCAAGACCGGCACCGCGCAAAAGGCCGACCCTGCCACCGGCGCCTACTCGCATACGGATTACGTGGCCTCGTTCGCCGGGTTCGCTCCGGTGAACCGGCCGGAGGTCACCATCGTGGTGATCATCGATTCGGCCAAGGGGCTGCACCAGGGCGGGCAGATCGCCTCGCCCGTCTTCCAGCGCGTGGCCCAACAGGTCCTGGCCTACCGCAACGTGCCGCACGACGCCGAGTTCAAGACGCCGCAACGCCAGTTGCTGCGCGCCAAGGTGCGGGACGAGGAACTGAATGAATCGGTGCCGGACCGGCTGGGCGGTGGGCTGGAGATGGCCGTCGCCGAGCCCTCCGCGCCCGAGCCGCGGCCCGTTGCCGCCGAGGCGCAGAAGAGGTTCTTGCTTACTTCCGCCAGGCAGGCAACGCCTCCGGCGCCAAAGGTCGAGCCCTTGAAGGCGCCCGCGGTGTCGCCTCTCCCGGCTCCCACGGGCGGCACGGTGGTGGTGGACGTCGATGGCGGCGTGGTGGTGCCCTCACTCATCGGCATGCCGGTGCGGACGGCGCTGGAATTGGCCCAGGACGTGGGCATCGAACTGGACGTGATCGGAAGCGGAGTGGCACGCGAGCAGGCGCCGCCGCCGGGCAGCCGTATCCCCGCGGGGGCGCGTGTCGCGGTACGGTTCATGCGGTGAGGTTCTCTTCGTGACCTTCGGGTGTACTTCGTGTCCTTCGTGTTGAAAAAGACCTGAACACGAAGGAACACGAAGGGGGCACGAGGGTTCACAAAGGAGGCTTATGGCGAATCTTCTGAAAGGCCTTGCGGGTGCCATCGTCTTGGCGCTGGCCTGGGTGGGGATCGGCTGGGCGATGTTCCGATTCCTCTCGGCCCCCATGACCTTCGCGCTCATCGTGACCTGGCTGCTGGCGCTGTACCTGGCGCGGCTGTTCAAGATGGGCATCTGGTCGGTGCTGATGGGCTACGCCGTGTTCATGCTGGTGGCCGCGTTCATCGCCTATGTCGGCGGACACTGGACGGTCTGGGGGCGCAACATCGCTCCGGGACTCTCCACCAAGCACCTGCTGGTGTCGGCGGGGCGTGCCGCCATCTTCGTCAGCCCGGTGATGGTGGATCTGGTGATGCGCTACCTGGACGAGCGCCGCGGATTCCCGGCAAGCCTCGCCTAAGCCCACGGCTCCGCCGCGCATTTATAATCGCGGGACAACGATGACCTTCCTTGAAGTGCTGGACGGGGCCGAGATCCTCTCCCAAAGCGGCGACGCAGCCATCAGCGGCGTGCAATATGATTCCCGGCGCGTCCGTCCCGGCGACCTTTTCCTGGCCATGCGCGGCGACAGCTCCGACGGCAACCGCTTCATCGACCAGGCCATCGCCGCCGGCGCCGTGGCCGTGGTCACCGACAGCCCCGGGCAGAAGCCCCGCGCCGGCGTGGCCTGGGCGCAAGTGCCGCACGGGCGCAGGGCGCTGGCCCGCATCAGTTCCAATCTCTACCGCCGTCCGGCCGAGAAGCTCAGCCTGACCGGAGTGACCGGCACCAACGGCAAGACCACCACCGCCTTCCTGCTGGAATCCATCTTCCGCGCCGCCGGCCGCGGCAGCGCCCTGGTGGGGACCATCGAGTACCACGTGGCCGGGCAGGTGCGTCCGGCGCCGCACACCACCCCCGAATCGCTCGAGCTGAACGCGCTGTTCGCGGAGGCCGCCGCCGCGGGCGCCACGGAAGTAGCCATGGAGGTCTCCTCCCACGCTCTCGCCCAGCAGCGCATCTTCGGCATGCCCTTCGACGTCGCGGTGTTCACCAATCTGACTCGCGACCACCTCGACTACCACCGCGACATGGACCACTACTTCGCCTCCAAGCGGGCGCTGTTCGAGGGCTGTGGCACCGAGCCGCCGCGCGTCAGCGTCCTCAATGTCGACGACGAGTACGGTGCCCGGCTGGCGAGCGACAGCCGCACCGCCCGGAAGCTCACCTACGGCCTGAAGCAGGGCGACTTCCGGGCGGAGAACGTCGACATCGGCGCCAGCGGCACGCGTTTCGACATCGTCACTTCCGAACGGAGTCTGCCCATCTGGTCGCCCATGATCGGGCGGGTGAACGTGTACAACATTCTCGCGGCGGCCGCGGCTGCCCACGCCCGCGGGTGCTCTCCCCAGGCGATCGAGAAGGGTGTGGCGGACCTTGCCCGCGTTCCCGGCCGGTTCGAGCGCGTAGACGCCGGCCAACCCTTCACCGTTGTGGTGGACTACGCCCACACCGACGACGCCCTGCGCAACCTGACTGCGCTGGCGCGCGAGTTCGTGGGCAAGCGCGGGCGGGTGATCACCGTCTTCGGCTGTGGCGGCGACCGCGACCGCAAGAAGCGCCCGCTGATGGGCGAGGCCGCCGGCCGCGGCAGCGACCTGGCGATCGTCACCAGCGACAACCCGCGCAGCGAAGACCCGCTGGCCATCATCCAGGACGCCGTGGTCGGAGTGCAGCGCGTCGGCTCCCGCTACACCGTCGAGCCTGACCGGCGGGCGGCCATCGCGCAAGCCGTCTCGGAGGCCCGCGGCGGCGACATCGTGCTCATTGCCGGCAAGGGACATGAGAAGGTCCAGGTGACCCGCGAGGGCATTGCTCCGTTCGACGACGTCGAGGTCGCCACCGCGGCCCTGGGCCAGCTCGGTTACCACAAGGAAGCCAAACCTCTGGCCGGGAGCAAGGCATGAAGCTCACGCTGGAGCGAGTGGCCGAGTTCACCGGCGCGGTGGGCGAGTTCGACGCCCACGCCGTCCCCGCCGGCTATTCCATCGATTCCCGCACCATCCAGCCGGGAGAGGTGTTCTTCGCCGTCAAGGGTGAGCGACTGGACGGGCACGAGTACGTGGAGGCGGCGCTGGCGCGCGGCGCGGCGGCGGCGGTCATCGGCAAAGAGCAACTACCGCGGTTCGCGGTGAAGGCCCGCCTCATGGCGGTGGACGACACCCTGGCGGCGTTGCAGTCCCTGGGTGCGGCGATGCGCCGCCTGTGGAACAAGCCGGTGGTCGCCCTCACCGGCTCCACCGGGAAGACCACCACCAAGGAAGCCATCGCTCACCTGCTGGCCACGCGCTACCGCGTCCTCAAGACCGAGGGCAACCTGAACAACCACTTCGGCTTGCCGCTCACGCTGCTGAGACTGCGCCCGGGACACGACGTCGCCGTGCTGGAACTGGGGATGAACCACGCCGGCGAGATCCGCATGCTGGCGAAGATCGCGCAGCACGACCTGGCCGTGGTCACCAACGTCGCCCCGGTGCACCTCGAGTTCTTCAGCTCGGTCGCCGATATCGCCCGCGCCAAGTACGAGATCATTGAGACCCTGCACGCCGGCGGTACCGCGGTGCTCAACGCCGACGACGAGTACGTTTCCCAGTTCAGCCGCGACTTCCACGGCAAGGTGGTCGCCTACGGTCTGGAACGCCCCGCCGACGTTCGCGCGGAGAACATCCGGGCAAAGGGTGAGGCCGGTTCGGAATTCGAGCTGCTGGCCGGCGGGTGCCGGGAGCGGGTGGCGCTGCCGCTGGTCGGCCGGCACAACGTTTACAACGTTCTTGCCGCGGTGGCGGTGGCCCTGGAGCACGGCATCGCCCCGTCGGCCGCGGCGGCTGCGCTGGCGACGCTGCAACCGCAGGAGAAGCGCGGCCAGGTCCTCCACATCGCTGGGGCAACCGTCGTCAACGATTGCTACAATTCCAATCCGAAAGCCCTGGCAGCGATGGTGGACGTTCTCGCCTCGATGCCGGCGCAGCGTCGCATCGTGGTGGCGGGCGAGATGCTGGAGCTGGGCGCCACCGGACCCGAACTGCATCGCCGGAGCGGCGAGCACATTTCGGCCCGCGGCATCGATGTGGTGCTGGGCGTGCGCGGGTTGGCGGAGCACATCGTCGCCGGCGCCGGCGGCAGGCGGGCGGAGTTCGTGTCGACGCCGGAAGCTGCCGGCGAATGGCTGGCGCGCGAAGTGCGGCCCGGCGACGCCGTGCTGCTCAAGGCGTCGCGAGGCGTGCGTTTGGAGAAGGCTTTAGAGACCTGGCAGGCGCGGCTCACCGCCGCCCTCTCGAAATAGCGCAGGACCGGAGGAAGATTGCTTTTTTGGCTCTTATACGAGCAGCTGTTCCAGTATTTCTCTCCCTTTCGTATTTTCCGTTACCTCACCTTCCGCACCGCCTTCGCCAGCCTGACCGCCCTGTTCATGGCGCTGATCGTGGGCCCGGCGGTCATCCGCCACCTGCGCGAGTTCCAGATCGGCCAGTACATCCGTGAAGAGGGCCCCAAGGCCCACCACAAGAAGGCGGGGACGCCCACCATGGGCGGCGTGCTCATCGCCATCTCCATCGTGGTGCCCACCCTGCTCTGGGCCGACCTCAGCAACAAGTTCGTCTGGATCGTGGTGATGTCCACCATGGCCTTTGCCTCCATCGGCTTTGCCGACGACTACCTGAAAGTCATCCACCGCCGCAACCTGGGCCTGACCGGGCGCACCAAGCTGATGCTGCAGTTCCTGGCCGGCATCACCATCGCCGTGGTGCTGGTGCTGCTGCAGGCCAAGGGCGAGTACTCCACGCACCTGATCGTGCCCTTCCTGAAGCAGTTCCGCCCCGACCTGGTGATCACCCAGTTGGCGCACAACCCGTACCTGTGGCCGGTGGCCTTCCTGCCGTTCATCGCCTTCGTGGCGCTGGTCATCGTGGGCTCCTCGAACGCGGTGAACCTCACCGACGGGCTCGACGGGCTGGCCATCGGCTGCACGGTCATCGCCGCCGGCGCCCTGGCGGTGCTCACCTACGTGAGCGGGCACGCCGTCTTCGCCGGCTACCTGGAGATCCAGCACGTGCCTCAGGTGGCGGAGCTGACCATCTTCTGCGGCGCCATGGTGGGCGC
>CAYTPH010000015.1:2157-20139 GCA_964439635.1 uncultured Terriglobales bacterium | reverse complement strand
TTGCGGTTGGAGAGCGTCACCTCCACCTGCCGCGCCCCGGAGATGACGTGGAAGTTGGTGAGGATGTGCCCTTCCTTGTCGATGATGAAGCCCGAGCCCGCGCCCTGCTGTGGCACCGGCCCGTAGAAGAAGTCGAATTCCACCGCGGTGGAGGTGATGTTCACCACCGAGGGCAGCACCTTCTTGTAGGTGTCGATGTTGTTGCGCTCGTCGGAATCGAAATCCTGCTGGGCGGCGGCCTCGGTGATCTCCAGCTTGCCGGGACGCGTCACCCAGGAGGCGGGCGCGGCGCTGTCGCCGCGGTAGTAGGTGGTGAAGTAGAAGAACGCGCCCGCCAGCGCGGCCGCGAGCAGGATGGGTCTCAAGGATCGCATCTCAATCTTTCCGGGCGAGCGCGCGCAGTTCCTTCATGAGCGCGTCCACCTTCTTCTCCAGGTCGGCAATGGTGCCGGAGTTGTCGATGACGTAGTCGGCGGCGCGGACTTTCTCCTCGTCGCTCTTCTGGGCGGCCATGCGGCGCTCGACCTCGGCGGCCGCCTCCTCCCGACCCAGGCCGTGGCGGGCGGCGAAGCGCTCCACCCGCTGCTCCGGGCTGCAGGTGACCACCACCAGCTTGTCGAAGCGGCCTTGCGTCCCGGCTTCCAGGATGAGCGCCGCCTCCACCACCGCGATGCTGGAGGCGTCGCGCTCCTTCAGGTCGTCCATCCAGACCTCCTGCGCCTGGATCACCGGCGGGTGCACGATGCGGTTGAGCTCGGCGGTGCGTCCCGTCCCGAAGGCCAGCGCCGCCAGTTGCTTGCGGTCGATGCTCCCATCTGATTGGACGATGCTGGGGCCGAAATGTCGCACCACCTCGTCGTACACCGGCTTGCCGGGCCGCATCAGCATGTGGGCGATGTGGTCGGCCTGGATGACCTGCGCACCGCGCTCCGCCATCAGCTTGCCCACCGTAGATTTCCCACATGCCAGCCCGCCGGTCAGGCCGACCCGCACCATCAGCGGGCCTCCGCCGGCGACGCCGCCAGCAGTCCGCGCCGCAGCTGCGCCGCGTGCACGGTGTTCACCATCAGCATGGCCACGGTCAGCGGCCCCACGCCCCCGGGCACCGGCGTGATGTAGCCGGCGATGGCGGCGACTTCGGGATGGACGTCGCCCACCAGCACGGAACCTTTCTTGGCGAACGCAGCTTCCTTCGCCGCGTCGCCCTTGAAGAAGCGGTCGAACTCCTCGCGGGTGGTGACGCGGTTCACGCCCACGTCCACCACCACCGCCCCGGGCTTGACGTAGTCCTTCGTGACCAGCCCGGCCCTACCCACCGCCGACACCAGGATGTCCGCCTGCCGCGAGATACGCGGGATGTCGGGGGTGTGCGAGTGGCAGAGGGTGACGGTGGAGTTGGCGTTGGTAAGCAGCATGGCGGTCGGCCGCCCCACGATCTCGCTGCGCCCGATCACGCAGCCGTAGGTGCCTTCGATGCGGATGTGGCTGCGGCGCAGCAGCTCCATGATGCCTGCCGGGGTGCACGCCACCGGGCCGTGGCGATAGGACGCGATCCGCCCCAGGTTCACCGGGTGAAAGCCGTCCACGTCCTTGTCCGGCTCGATGGCCAGCAGCACCGCCTGCCGGTCCACCTGCCGGGGCAGGGGCAGCTGCACCAGGATGCCGTCCACCTCGTCGTCGGCATTCAGCTTGGCCACCAGCTCCAGCAATTCCCTGGTGGTGACGTCGGCGGGCGGGGTGAGGGTGCGGCTCTCGATGCCGACCTCCTCGCAGGCCATCACCTTGTGGCGGACGTAGACCTCCGAGGCCGGGTGGTCGCCCACCAGCACCGCCGCCAGCACCGGGCGGATGCCGCGCGCGTTCAGACGCCGGACGTCGGCCGTGACCTCGGCCTTGATGTCGTTGGCGACCTTCGTTCCGTCCAGCAGGGTGGCAGCCATGGGGGTAGCGGACTATCTTAAATCCCGCCGCAGGAAATCCGCAGCGCCATGCCGCGGGCGCGGCTAGAATGGAGCGCCATGCTGCCCAAGGAATTCCTCGACATCCTCATCTGCCCCGCCTGCCGCAGCCAGGAGCGGGGCGAGCACAAGCTGGAGCTCGACGAGCAGCGCCAGCTCTTCAAGTGCGCCGCTTGCCGCCGCCTCTATCCCATCAAGGACGGCATCCCCATCCTGCTGGTGGACGAGGCCACTATCGAGCAATAGGAACTGCACGAGACGAGATTCACCACGGAGACACCGAGACACGGAGAGAGGCAGTAAGAATCAGAAAAAGATTCCTCTGTGTCTCCGTGGTGAGCTCTTAGCGCCCGATCCCCAGGCGGGATGCGGCGAATTCGGCGGCGGGGCTGCTGGGCTCGTCCTTGCGGATCTGCTCGTAGATGCGCTTGGCCTCGGTGGGATCGGACTTCTCGTAGATTGCCGCCAGCTCCAGTTGCGCCGTCACCTTGGGGACGGTGGAGGTGGGCTTGTCCGCCAGCTCCTTGTAGAGCTTGATGGCGTCGGCCTCGCGGCCGCCGGCGCGGTACAGCGCGGCCAGGGCGAACTTGGCCGAAGCTGCCAGGTCGGGGCCGCCGTCCTGCATCACGTCCTTGAAGTGCTTCTCGGCGGCGGCGCTGTCGCCGGCGTCGGCCGCCGTGGTTCCCAGGAAATATTTGGCGATCTTGGCGGTGCGAGTGCGGCCGTAGGCGTCCACGATGGCCTGGAACTCTTTCTGTGCGGCCTTGGCGCGTTCCTGGACCGAGGTGAACGTCTGCAAGTTGGGAGCGGCCGGGGCGTCGGGCGCGCGCAGCTCGGCGTTGTAGGTGCGCAGCGCCCGGTTCATCGCCAGGCTGGCGTCGGTCTCGCGGCTCTGCTGGTAGAAGTAGAAGCCGGCCGCGGCCACCACCAGCACGGCGGCGATCACGCCGGCCGCCACCAGCTTGTTGCGGTGGGCTACGGTCCAGTGCACCGCCTCTTCGGCGGCCACCGCGAACTTGTCTTCCTTGAGTTGATGACGGGTATAACGAGCCACAGGTGTCCTTAGCGCGGGCGAGGTAGGTGAATCAAAACACTGAGTTTATCAGTCGCTTTCCGGCAGCGTCAAACCAGCCGGAGCCGCATGAGCTAGAATTGCGGCCGTGCTCAGCGGGCGCATACTTTGGGTTGTTCTGCTCCTACTTGCCGTCTGGCTTGTCGCTCTTGCATGTGCAGGCACCCGCGTCATACGCGAAGTATCTCCACTGCGCAAACAAACATGGCGGAGCACCGCATCATCCGCTGCGGTTTGGTTTGCGCTGCTGACCCTTGCTTCGTTGTTGGCGCTGCACCTGACCTGGATCTCCCCGGCCGTGTCCCAAACGCTGGGGGAAAGGGCGGTTACGTTTCTTTCTGGGTTCATCTTCTTCCCCGCGCTCTTCGGACTTGTACTAGCACCTTTCGGTACAGGAAGGTGGCGATGGAGCGCCTTCGCTACGTCTCTCCTCGTGCTGTGCTGGTGGTTCATGTTGGCGACAGTTGCGGGGATTTCGATGGGAGCAGTCCTCGCACGCCATCCGACCAGATACCTCATCCCGATGGATTACGTCGGCTGGATACGGATAGAACACGGCAATCAGGGGACACCGTTGGAGTTTTCGGATGGTCGTTACGTGTGCCGCGTCCCCAACTCGGGCGTAGTGAGGACTTCATCTCCACTCGAAAGCGGCTGGGCCAAGGATGAGTACTTCTACTACTCAGATGGTCAAGTTCCTCAGCAGTTGCGGGAGACTGGCTGGGGCGCGGGCGGAATGATCTGGGGCGGTCGAGTTCAATGGGGAGGTGCCGGCAGGACTCTTCTGTTCTTCGTTGGCTCCGAGGAGCAATTCAGGCGAAGCACCGATCCACCGGAACGGTAGCTCTTGAGAATAGGCATTCTTGCCAGAATGCGCCCAGCTGGCCGGCCAGCTGGTACGGCGTACAATCCTGAGGGGCTTTTGGTGCAACGGCGCCAGCCCCATGGGCTTCCAACCTAGTAGTCCCTTTATCTAGATATCCCCGGGACTGTGTTGCGGCGGGGAGGTGGATTTATGCGCAAACTGGGAATCATCGTCCTGGTGGTGCTGGGCCTGGTTGTGGTCGCGGCCCTGGCGCTGCCCTACTTCCTGGACGTGAACCGCTATCGCGGCCGCATCCAGGGCGAGCTGGAGAAGAAGCTGGACCGCCAGGTCTCGCTCGGGCCCATGGACCTGAAGCTGTTCCCGCTGGCCATCCGCATCCAGAACGCGGTCATCGGCGAGGACCCGGCCTTCCGCAGCAATATGCCCTTCGCCGCCGCCGAGGAGCTCTACGTCTCGGTGGAGCTGATGCCGCTGCTGCGCCGCGACGTCCAGGTGCGCTCCATCGAGCTGCGCAAGCCCAGGATCGAGCTCATCCGCAACGCCCAGGGGGTGTGGAACTTCGCCAGCCTGGGCCGCCAGGCGGCCTCGCCGCCCCCGCCCGCGGCTCCGCCTCCGGCCCAGGCCCAGCAACCGCAGCAGGAACAGGCGCAGAAGCAGGAGGCGCAGCAGAAGCCGCAGGAGTTCTCGGTCGAGGATTTGCAAATCACCGACGGCCAGGTGGCCATCACCGACCACCAGAAGCGCCAGACCCGCGCCGTCTACGATCACATCTTCCTGGCGGTGGAGGGCTTCCAGCCGGGCAAGGCCTTCGACGTGAACGTCGCGGCGCACCTGCCGGGGCAAGGCAAGCAGACCATCGAGCTCGACGGCCGCGCCGGGCCCATCCCCGACGGCAGCCTGATCACCATGCCCTTCGATGGCAGCCTGAAGCTGGAGCAGGTGTCGGTGGCGGCGGCGCAGAAGTTCCTGAACACCCAGGCGCTCGAGAACATCGAGGCCGTCGTCTCCGGCGATGCCAAGGTGAAGAACGAGGCCGGCAAGGTCGGTTCCAGTGGCAACCTGAAGATCGAGAACGCGCGCGTGCGCGGCACCGACATCGGCTATCCCATCACCCTCGACTACGACGTGGCCGACGACCTCAGCACCGACGTCGTCACCATCGCCAAGGGCAATCTGAAGCTGGGCGGGACGCCGCTGGCCCTTTCCGGCACCCTCAACACCCGGCCCACGCCCTCGCAGATCGACGTGAAGCTGAACGCCTCCAACGTCTCCATCCAGGAGGCGGCGCGGCTGGCGGCGGCTTTCGGCGTGGCCTTCAATCCCGGCATGAACATCGCCGGCAAGATGTCCGCCGACCTCACCGCCCGGGGCGCCGCCAACCAGCCGGCGCTGAACGGCACTCTGTCGGCCCAGGACCTGGACATCAGCGGCAAGGACCTGCCCAAGCCGGTGAAGGTGCAGGGCATCCAACTGGCGCTCTCGCCGCAGACCATCCGCACCAACGAGTTCACCGCCTCCAGCGGCGGCACCAACCTCACCGTCCAGGCGACGCTCAACAACTACGCCACGCCGCAAAGCGCGGTGGACGCCTCGCTGCGCGCGAACAACGCCGAGCTGGGCGAGCTGCTGGCCATCGCCAAGGCCTACGGCGTGTCGGCGGCGGAGGGCATGCAGGGCTCCGGGCCGGTCACCATCAACGTGCGCGCCACCGGGCCGATGAAGAACGCCTCCGCCATGAACTTCAGCGGCAGCGGCACCTTGCAGAACGCAACTCTGCAGCCGCCGCAGCTCACCAAGCCGCTGCAGGTGAAGAACGCGAACCTGCGGTTCACCCAGAATTCCGTGGTGATCGAGAACTTCGCCGGCGCGCTGGGCTCCACCAGCGCCAACGGAACGCTCACGCTGCGCAACTTCGCCTCGCCCCAGGTGCAGTTCTCGCTGGCGGCCGACAAGATGGTGGTCAGCGAGTGGCAGCAGATGTTCAAAGAGCAGCCGCAGCCGGCCAAGACCGCGCGCTCATGGTCGCTGGTGCCCAGCGCCTGGGCACAGGCCGCGACCCAGCCGAGCCTGCTCTCCAGGATGGTCGGCGGCGGCGACCTGACCGTGGGCACTATCCTCCACGACCAGATGGTGCTGAACAACGCCAAGGCCAAGGTCACGCTCGACCACGGCGTCATCCGGCTGGACCCCATCACCGCCGAGCTTTACGGCGGGGTGCAGACCGGCACCATCGTGCTCGACACCCGCCCCACGCCCAGCGTGTACATCGTCAGCAGTCGCATGGAGCGGGTGGACGCCAACAAGCTGCTGTCCTCCACCACCTCGCTGAAGAACCGGCTGTACGGCCTGCTGATGGCGAATGCCAACACCAACTTCGTCATCCCCGCGGGCGCCGGCGCCGACCAGATCGCCCGCTCGCTCGACGGCAAGCTCTCGCTCAACCTGCGCGACGGCAAGCTGCAGGGGATGGACCTGATGAACCAGCTGTCCACCATCGGCCAGTTCGTCGGCTACAAGGCCCCGGCGAAGGACTTCACATCCATCGCCCAGCTCACCGGCGACTTCCTCATCAACGACGGCGTGGCCACGACCAATAATCTGAAGGCGGCCATCGATGGAGGCACTCTTGCCGCCAACGGCCTGGTGAACCTGGCCGACCAGTCGCTGAACCTCCACGTCACCGCGGTGCTGTCCAAGGCGATGAGCGAGAAGGTCGGCGGCACCGGCATCGGCGGCCTGATGAGCACCGCGCTCGCCAACCGGCAGGGCGAGCTGGTCATCCCCATCCGGGTCACCGGCACCTTCTCCAGCCCGCGCTTCGTGCCCGACCTGGAGAAGGTCGCGCAGATGAAGCTGGAGAACCTGCTGCCCACCGCGGGCAATCCGGGCGCGCTCACCTCCGGCGTGCTGGGCGCGATCCTCGGCGGCAAGAAGGACGGCGCCGACGCCGACGCCCAGCCGGGCGGTCTCGAAGGCATCCTCGGAGCCATCGGCGGCCAGCGACAGACTCAACAACCGCAGCCGTCCGAGCAGCCGAAGACGACCGACCAGACCCAGCAACCGCAGCCACGCCAGGCCAACCCGTTGGAAGACATCCTCGGCGCCATCAGCGGCCAGACGCAGCAGAAGAAGAAACCCGCGCCTCAGCCGCAGCAGCAACCGCAGCAGCAGGAGCAGCCGCCCCAGCAACCGGAGTAGGGGGATTACGGGGCGCGGCCGCCCCGAACCTTCGGGGCCGCGTCGCCCGCTTCAGCAGGCCATCAAAAACACGAGAGCCGCCGGATCTTCCGGCGGCTCTCGAACGGCTCCAACTCTATCGCGCCTCTTCCAATTGCCCCTGTTCCACCTTTTCCTGGCAATTGATGCAGTAGCGGGCCCAGGGCACGGCCTCCAGCCGCTTGGGGTTCACCTCGTCGCCGCAGTTCACGCACTCCCCAAAGCTACCGTCGCGGATGCGGCCCAGCGCCTCCTCCACCCGCGCCAGCAGCTGGCGGTCGTTGGTGCTCTGGGTGAAGAGAAACTCCTTGGTATAGGAGTTCGCCGCCTTGTCGGCGATGTCCTGGGCGGTGTCCTCGACATCGGCGGCGCGGCCGTCCTGCACGTTGCGCGACAGCACCCGCCGCAGCTCCTGCTGCCTCTGCTCCAGCCGCTTCTTGTACTGTTCCAGCTTCTTCTTGTCCATGGACTCCCGGCCGGTGGCCCCTCTGAGATCGCCCTCGTGCCTTGGCTAAACTTAAGATGATATTCGCGGGGGAGAAGAAGCGTCAACCTGCGGAGGCAACCTGCCACGCCCCGCGGTGAGAATTCGCCCAACAACCCTATGCCGCACACACTAAAGGCCCGCGCTGGGCGCGGGCCTTTCGGTGAGGTCCTGGGGCACCGCCGGGGCGGCTGCGCCGCAACCCTAGCTGGCGCGGATCTTGTTGGGCATGAAGTGGTAGGGCGGCCAGGGACCGGTGATCTGCACTTGACAGTCCTTCAACTGCTTGGCGGCCATGTTGTAGCGGTTCTGGTACTTCTCCACCGACTTGTGGTCGATGAGGTGGGCAATGTCGATGAGCATGCCGCCGGAATCGATCTTCTTGCAGCAGACCTCTTCCTCCAGCGGCTTGAACAGCTTGTGCACCTGCACGGAGAGGGCGCGGGCCTTGGTCTGGCGCTCGCGCTGGCGGCTGGCCTGCTCCCGCAGCTTGGTGAGGTACTCGCCGCCGGCGGTGGTGGGCAGTTCGATGTCGGTCATGGCCTCCCGCAGGGAGCCGTCCTTGATCACCAGCTTCACGTGCATCTCCGCCTTGCCGCGCAGGCGGCTGACGCTGGCGCCGAAGGCCTTGCGATTGCCGCGCACCGCGCGCCGCAGCGCTTCATCGTTGTCGAACACCGTGCCGAAGCGGAAGGGCAACACCGTGGTGTTGCGGAAGCAGTCGCTGACCACGCGGGCGTGGTCCAGGACGGCGCGCTGGTCCAGGTCGCCGGTGCGCTCGTACTCGCTCACGATGACGGCGAACTCTCCGCTGGGGTAGCCGAAGATCTGGGCTCCGTTGATGCCTTTGAGATTCTCGATGGGGAAGGGGCGGCGCGCTCGGGTTTCGCCCTGGAAGGCCCGCTGCTCAGTGATGCAATACGCGTACCACGCCATGTCAGTGTCTCCGAAAGATCCAGGCGCGCGCCGGCACGGCGGGCGGCTGGGAAGTATACGGGCCGACGAATCTGGAGATACGGGTGTACTTGCAGCGAAGAAGATGCGGCCCGGGAGAACCGCACCCTGCAGCCATCCTAGCCCGACTAGGGCGAAATAGCAACTGTTCCGGCAGGGCAGCGGCGCGGAACTATCCCGCTGTCGCCTACCCGGTGGAGCGGTTCCTCGATGAGCAAACGGGGGACAGAAACAGCATCCGCCGGGGCCGTGGCGGTCGCGCTGCTTCTACTGGCGCTGCCCCGAGCCGCCCACCCGCTCCGAGCGCAACTGCTCCAACTCGCGGTACAGCACCTGCTCGACGGAGCGCCGCAGGTGGTCCGCCTTCTCCAATGACCGGGCGTTGCTCCAGATGAGCAGCACCAGCAGCATCAGTTGGGTGGAGACGCTGAGGGCCACGCCGACCTGGGTGTCGTAGAGCCCGGCGCGCTCGCCCTCCCAGCGCAGCCATCCCACCGCCAGGGTGAGCACGACGGCGGCGGGGAGCAGGCGCCGCGCCATGGAGCCGCCCAGGGAATCGCCGGCTACCACCGACATGACGCCGCGGTCGGGCCGCAGGTTGAGCACGGCGAGGGACATCAGCGCCAGGGCCAGCGTGGTGCCCGTGGACATCAGGTGCGAGGCCCGCGGGCCCAGGGCGTGGTCGAGCACCCCGAACCAGGACACCATGCCCGCCGCCACGCCCAGCAATTGGGAAAGGTAGGTAGAGCCGCGGCTGCCCACCTCCACCGTCATCAGCGCTACGCCCAGCATCACCACGCCAAGCGAACTTGCCAGCGCCATGCGGACCTGGTACGCCGCGTTCACCGGATGAGCCGCGGAGGCCTGCAAGCTGCCCATCTCCGAGCCTCCGATAAAGGCTGCGGTGGACCAGATCCCCAGTGCGGTGACGGCGCACGCGGTCGCACCCGCCAGGAACCACCACGGCCAACGAGCGTTCTGCCGGTTCCACAGCAGGGCGGAGACGCCCGCCAGTCCGAAGGCCAGGGCGGTCACGGGCCGTAAACCGAGGGCCGGCGCAGCTTCGGCGAAGGGCCAGGGCAACGCAGGCACCAGGCCGGCAACGGAGAGCAGGATCACCAGGCAGGAAGCCGCCTGGGAGACGAATCCGAACGATGCCAACAGGCAACGGTTGGGTTCCGTCCCGGAAGCGATCTCCGGGGTGAGCGGCCGCGGTGGAAGCAGGCTGGGAAGGGCGTCAGCCACGCCGCGCCTTGCGCCTCTTGGCGGGCTCCGCGGTCTGGGCCGCCAGGGCCAGGGTCACGACCCGGGACATCTCGTCCACCGGCGCCGGCTTGCCCGTCCAGATCTCGAACTGCCGCGCGCCCTGCTGCACGAACATCTCCATGCCCGGGACCACCTGCAGGCCCTTGGCTTTTGCCATCTTCGCCAGGCGGGTCTCCGCGGGGGTGTAGACCATCTCGAAAAGATAGCGGGCCTTCAGCTCGTTCTCCTTCAGGGGCGTCTCCCGGCTGGAGCCCATGCCGGCGGGGGTGGCGTTGATGATCCCGTCGAACTGCAGCTTGCGGAGCTGGGTGCGGGTGACGAACTTGCTGCGCGACCGCTTGGCCAGCTTCTGCCCCGGCGTGGAGGTGCGGTTGGTGATGTAGACCTCGGCGCCGCGCTCGCGCAGCCCGAAGACGGCGGCCCGCGCCGCGCCCCCGGCCCCCACCACCAGGATCTTCGCCCCGTTCAGGGCGAGCCGCTGCTCCAGCGGGCGCACCACGCCGGCCACGTCGGTGTTGAAGCCGTAGAGCCTCCCGTCCTGCGCCCGCACCACGGTGTTGCACGCGCCGATCTTGCCGGTAAAGGGGTCGGTGTTGTCCAGATGGCCGAGGATCTCTTCCTTGTACGGCATGGTGATGCTGAGGCCGTGGATGGGGATATCGCGCACGCAGGCCATCAGGTCCTTCATGCTCTTGGCGTGCAGCGCCAGGTAGACGCCGTTGACGGTCTCGCGGCGGAAGGCGGCGTTCATCATGGCCGGGGAGAGCGAGTGCGCCACCGGGTCTCCGGCCACGCCGTACACGCGGGTAGCGTTGTCCACCTGCTCGATGCGATAGGTGCTGCGCAGCGTGCTGCCGGCGATCTGCCCGGGAGCGGTCTCCTCGCCTGGCGCGGCGGCGGCAAAGGTGAACACGCTGCCCGCCCGTACTCCCAGCACCCGGCTGATGATTCCCTGCTCGCCCATGCACAGTCCGACCACCGAATGCTGGTGGCTCTTCTGCTCCAGGAACTTCATCATCACCACGTTGTCGTAGAGGCAGGTGGCGGTGGTCACCAGCTTGTAGAAATCGGCGGGGAAAGCCCGCATCTTGTCGAAGGTCTTCTCCAGGTTGCGGGTGGCGCGGAAGTCGTGGAAGGAGAGCACCAGGGCGGCGGCGTTCCGCACCTTTTGCAGAAGCGCCGGTTTCATGGCCAGGGCGCTCTGCAGCTCCACGTCCACGAATTGGCAGCCGTGGTTGGCGGCCTTTACCAGAACGTCAGCCTGGGCGGCCACCGAGCCGCGGAACTTTCCCCCGTTGGCAGCGCGGCGGCAAGTGGCGATGGCCAGGGTGCCGGGGTACATCTCCAGGAAGCGGCGCAGCCTGGGCCACGCCGACGAAGGCTGACGAAGGTAATCTAACCTGAACTCTACAAAGGAGTTATCCCGTACAAGCTGCTCCGCCTTATCGAACATCTCGGAGGCCGAGGAGCCGGTGATGGCCACGCAGACGCGAGGCAGCCGCAGGGGCAGGTTGCGCGGCATGTAGCTGGAAGTGGCCATAAAACGGCGCGCAGTATTACAGATGCACCATAGCAGATGCAACCGCGTCTCCCATAACTTCCAAGTGACTGATTCGGCGGCACGTACCTTCGGGGTTAACAACCTGAACTGCAGTGTCCTTGACCCACTCTCCCCCCTTTGCTAGCGTTCAGCCGGAGAATACCGGCGGTGGCAGTGTTTCTTCTAAGTTCCTAGGGTTGTTCCGCCCGCCGTCTTGGGCCCAGTGGTATGCGGCTCCTCCGGAGGCAACATGAAGATCACGGCAGTTCTGCTCACCCTGACGGTGGCCCTGGCGGCCGCTGCGCAGCAGCCCGCCGCCTCGCCAACCCCTGAAGTGGCGACGACCAACGTGGTGGAACGGCAGCAGGCGCCCACGTATTCCGACGTGTACTGCGCCGGCTTCATCACCGACCAGCCGGTCTCCAAGGCGATGTACGTGGCCGCGGGCTGGGACACGCCTAACGCCACCAAGTTCGCCGACCGCGACTACGTGTACCTGACCGGCGGAGGATTCCAGGAGGGGCAGCGCTACGCCATCCTGCGGCACTTGCGCGATCCCAACCGCTGGGAGGGATTCCGCGGCCAGCGGGCGGCCATGCGCGCCGTCGGGCAGCCCTACGCCGAGGTGGGCCGGGTGCGGGTGATCGGCGTGGAGCGCGGCACCGCCATCACCGTGGTCGAGTTCGCCTGCCAGGACGCGGTGCCGGGCGACATCGCCGTGCCCTTCGCCCAGAAGGACATCCCGCAGCTGAAGCCGACCGGGGAGTTCGACCGCTTCGTGCAGCCCAGCGGGCGCACCTCCGGCCGCATCGTCATGGCCAAGGAGTTCGACACGCTGCTGGGCAACGGCCACAAGGTCTACCTGAACGTCGGCGCCAACCAGGGCGTCAAGGTGGGCGACTACTTCCGCGCCTATCGCGAGTACAACGAGATCAAGAAGGACGAGGGCGATGCGCTCGCCTTCAAGGCCTCCCAGACCGAGGACACGCAGAACCATCCGCCGAAGTTCTCCACCCTGCGGCTGGGCGAGCTGCCGCGCATGAACCTGGGCGAGATGATCGTGATCTCCACCACACCCAGCAGCGCCACTGCGATGATCACGCGCTCTATCCAGGACATCCACACCGGCGATGGAGTGGAGGCCTTCGAGCCACCGCCGCCGCCGGCGCCCGTGGCCGCGGCGCCGCCGCAGCCTCCCATCATCTCCTGCTTCGCCAATCCGGCGACGGTGCGCCCGGGCGAGACCTCGACCATCACTTGCGAGGCCAGCAGCCCGGAGAACCGGCCGCTGACTTACGCCTTCGAGTCTAACGGCGGCCAGCTCTACCAGCGCGACAATCTGGCCACCTTGAACACCGGCGACACCCAGCCCGGGGCCATCAGCGTGCGCACCACCGTCACCGACGACCGCAATCAGTCGGCCATGGCGCTCACCAACGTGAACGTGGAAGCGGCGCCGGCCGCGCCCGCGGCCTCCAAGATCAACGAGTTCGCCTTCAAGCCGGGCAGCGCGCGCGTGGACAACGCCGGCAAGGCCATCCTCGACGACGTGGCGCTGCAACTGCAGCGCGACCCCAACGCCACCGCGGTGATCATGGGCTACTCCGACCAGGGCGAGAACAAGCGTCTGGCGGAGCGCCGCGCCAACAACGCCAAGAACTACCTGACCACCTCCGGCGGCATCGATCCGGCGCGGGTGGCGGTGCAGGCCGGCACCGACGCCGGCAAGAAGGCGGACATCTGGCTGGTGCCCGCGGGCGCGCAGATGCCGCAGTAGAGCTCATTCCGCAACATCGGCCAGCGGCAACGCCGCTGGCCGTTTTCCTTTTACCGCGAGCCGGGTCCCGCCAGCACGCGCGGGGTGTAGCTGGGGTAGACGTTGCGGGCGTCGGTGAACTCCAGCACCACGGAAGCGGTCTCACCCGGCAACAGCTGCCCGTCCGGCCCGACATCCACATTCACGTAAGGCGCGATCGGAGCGGCGCAGGAGGTGTTTCCTGCCGCGGTCAACACTCCGTACTTGAGATTGTCGGCCACCAGCGATAGCGGCCCCGCAATCGGCGAAGCGCCGACATTGGTGAGCTGCACCGCTTGGGTGATGCGCCGGCCGGGGAGGTACAGGTAGCGGCCACGCACGATGCGCACCGCGCTGGTCACGTCGGTAGCACAGGACATCGGCGCGTCGCGGTTCACCACATCGCCCTCCCCGCTTACGCCCAACTGGTGGGTGGAGGCGCTGTCGACCGTGGCTTCGCCGGTGAAGCTCACCTTCACGATGGTGTTCGTATCCAGGTTGGCGCCAAAGGCGGAGATTGAGTAGGGTCCGGCACCGGTGCCTTTAGTCGAGATGGAGTAGTCCCCGGGCAGCGGGTTCCAGATGCCGTAGAGATGAGGTTCGTTGGTGTTGGAGTCGTAACCGCCGCCACCGTAGTCGTTGACGAACTCGCCGCTATCGGGATCGGCGCCGATTCGCCGCCCGTCCGGCCCTGTGATCAGCACCTTCACCGGCGAGTCGATCCGGAAGAACAGAGCCACTCCGGAGAGCGGCGGCATGAACCCCGGATAGACGTCGATGCCCACGGGGGACCCAAGTCCTTCCGCGATGGTGGTCACCTCCGCGTCTTTCAGGGTGACGATCTTGTCTCCACCCGTCCCGGCGGTACCGTTCGGTGTCATCTGCCGCACGTTGCGCGGCGTGCCGTCGGAGTCCCAGAAGGAGTTGTTCCAGGGCGTGTATTTCGGCGCCTTGACCACGACACAGCCCCCATAGGGCTGGTGGAACATGTCCGCCCGGTCGTTGCTGGGGTCGTAGTCGAGCAAGGTCAGGCTGAAGTTCGGCAGGAACGCGTCATGAGCTGCGACGCTGCCCGATGTGAGTACTAGCCCGTCGTTCCAGGCGATCCCATACAACCCCGACATCACGTTGAAATTGCCACCCTCGTTGAAGGGAGCCGCGTTGGTGATGCCGTCGATCGGTGGGCCGCAGTTTCCGGGGTCGAAATCGGGCAGCGCGGTGGAGTTGACCACCCCGCCGACAAGGTCGTTCAGGCTCTGGAACGCCAGCCCGCCATGGAACTCGCCCGCCTCGAAATCCAGGCGAATGGGCTCGAAGAACGCGCGCACCCCATTGCCACCCGTACTGAACGTATAACCGTTGGCATTGATCATGTCGAGGTCGTAGCTGGCGGTGGGGACGGGATCCTCGTACCCGTCGGACCATACTCCAGTGGCCGGGTCATAGGCGATCGTGTGCCACGGTGGTTCGGTGCCGCCGCAGCAGTTGGGACTCACCGCGAATACGTAAAGTTGGTGCGTCACCATGGTCAAGTCGCCCAGGTCCAGGCCCTTCGAGATCTTCAGGTGCAGGCCCTGGGCGCGGCGGACGTCGCGGCTGCCCAGCGCCGCCTCGATCGACGGGCCCAGCGGCTTCGGGTAGACGTCGTAGGCCGGGGCCTCGGCTCCGAACGCCCCCAGCAGCGTGGGCTCCGCCCCCGCGCTGTCGCAGCGCCACAGTCCCCAGCCGCCCTGGAGCACCGCGTCGAACGTGCCTCCCAGGTACGCCAGGAAGACCACCCGCCCCTGGGCATCGATGAGGACTTCGTTGGGAACATTGAAATAGCCCGCCTCGTAGGCCCCATCGTTGAAGAAACTTCCATCCCACGCCTTCGGTTCGCAGAAATCGCTCGCCACGCCATCGCGCACACGCACGATCTTCCCCCGTAGCGAGCCGAACGAATAATCCACTCCGACTCCGACCAGGTAATCGCCATTCTCCAGCTGAGCGGCAGCAGGCAGGACTGAAATGGCGATCAGGAACGCGGCAAGAATCGGCCTCAGAATCCTGCCAGCCGAAACTGTTCGTGGGACTCTCACAACATCCTCCCTTTGCAGCCTGACTTTGCAGGCTGCTACTGCGCGGTGAGACCGGGAATCATGACGGCGCGGGGCCACGGCCCATCCAAAGGCCGTGCGGGGCGGCGCGATTCTAGCATGGAGAGTCAAGGCTGCGGCCCCGAAGATTCGGTGACGGCCGCGCCCCGTGAGTCTGCTAGGCGCTGCGCTGCCGGTCTGCACCGTCACCCGCGCCGGATCGATGCCGCCCGAGGTGGTCAGGTAGTTCTAGGAACCATCGGCCAGCGGCATGGCCGCTGGCCTTTTTCCTTTTACCGCGAGCCGGGTCCCGCCAGCGCGCGCGGGGTGTAGCTGGGGTAGACGTTGCGGGCGTCGGTGAACTCCAGCACCACGGAAGCGGTCTCACCCGGCAACAGCTGCCCGTCCGGCCCGACATCCACATTCACGTAAGGCGCGATCGGAGCGGCGCAGGAGGTGTTTCCTGCCGCGGTCAACACTCCGTACTTGAGATTGTCGGCCACCAGCGATAGCGGCCCCGCAATCGGCGAAGCGCCGACATTGGTGAGCTGCACCGCTTGGGTGATGCGCCGGCCGGGGAGGTACAGGTAGCGGCCACGCACGATGCGCACCGCGCTGGTCACGTCGGTAGCACAGCCGCCCGCGGCGGGCACGAAGGAGACGCCGCCGCTCTCGTCCAGCTGGAAGTCGTGCGAGCCCGCGTTGCCGGGGGTTGCCACGCCGCTCACCCGGATGTGCTGCACCGCCGCTTGGTCGAGGGGCGCGGAGTACACGTGGATGGTGAAGGGGCCGTCGCCCGTGCCGACGGAGCTGAGCTGGAACTCACCGGCGGACGGGTCCTTCAGCGCGAAGAAACGCGGCTCGCCGGGGCCGCTGTCGTAGCCCCTCACCCCAAAATCGTTCACGGCCACGCCGCCCTGGACACCCAGTCTGCGGCCGTCAGGCGCCGTGAGCAGCACGTCCACTGGGGAATCCACTCGCACGACGATCGTGGCGCCCGCCCCGGGCAGCACTTGCGAGGGATACTCGGCGACGGTGCTGGCGCCGGAAACGGTGCCGAGCGGGCTCAGACCTGACTCCCGGATCGTGACCACTGAGTGCCCGTAGATACCGATCAGCCCGCGCGAGGACGTGGTCAGCGACTTGGCCACATTGGGGACGCCGGTCACAGGGTCCCAGAACGGCAGCAGAGACTTGTACTTCAGCGACGGTGAGACGCCACAGCTGCCGTACGGGTTCTGAAAATACTGTGCGATGTCGTCTGAGGGGTCGTCGTTGAGCAGGGCCTGGCTCACTTCGGTGAGATAGGGCGTCAGGTACCCGGTGTTGCTGGTCAGCACCAGGCCGAGGTCCTCGTCGTAGACCACTTCCCCCAAGCCGGACAGCGGCAGGAAGGCCCAGGTGAACGGCATGTCGTTGGGGATGGGAGGAGCAGGCTCACAGCCCGAAGGGATGTTCGGTGCCTTAAGGTCGTCGGTGATCGTGTCTTCCAGCGTACGGGTACCGCCGAACAGCACCGCCCGCAGGCTGAAGTCCACGCCGGCGATGGTGCCGCTGGCGTCCAGTTCCAGCGGCACGCCCACCTTGCGGAGATTGTTGGCATACACGAAGTAGGTGTCGCCCTTCTGGTTGAAGGCGTCGGGCAGGCCGCTGCGAGTGCCCAGACCCAACCACGAGGGCACAGGCGGCTCCGGGCCTTCCTCCCAGTCATCCAACAGCGGGCGGTAGCGGATGGTCTTGAGCGCCGTTCGTAACCCGGTGGCGGGATTGGATTCGGCGACTACCAGGACGTAGGCGTCTTCAGTGGTCAGCGTTGTCGCACCGCCGTCGGAGATATGAAGGCTACGAAGTCGCGACAGGTGCAGGCCCCCGACGGTTTCGTAGTGGACTCCGGGAAAGGGGATCGGGTAACCCTCATCCGCGGTCTCGCCCGTCTGGAAAATGGCCAGCCGTTCGGGCACAGCGCCCTGGTGCGAGCAGCGGAATAGCCCGAAGTTCTGCCCCGAGAAGTAGAACGAACCCAGGTATGCGAGGAAGACCACCCGACCCTGCGAGTCCACAATGACGTCCTGCGGGGTGTTGAAGAACGCCGGCGAAGCCGCGGAGGGACTCTCCGGAAGGCAATATGCCTCGGCCACCCCGTCGCGGATGCGGGCGATGCCGCCGGCGGTCCCGCCGGAGCCGTCATCCACCGACGCGTAGCCCACGAGCAGGTCGCCCTCTTCCAAGTCAGTCGCCCACAGCCGGGTCACGCCCGCCAGGCAGGCCAATAAGACAAACGTCGCGGTTAGAACGCGCATCGTGATCCACCCCCACTACATTCCGCTCGACGGACCTGCAACCTGTACTCAACAACCCGCGCCCTGTCCTTTAGGGTGCCTCATTTGCTCCTCAGAAAAATCTCATGACCGTAAGGCCCTTCGCCACAAGGGCTTCGCTCGGGCGCCTGGCACCGCTTGCGCACCCGGCAAGAATGCTTCCCGCGCCCATGTGGAGAGGTGGGAAGCTGGCGGTTCGCAGATTCCTGCGGCTTGTCGGCAACTCGCTGCGCATGGAAATACCACCGGAACCGTACTAGAATGCGCCACAGCCCAGCGGCGCTATGGCTACCCCTTCTCACCGTGTCTACGAGTTCGGTGACTTCCGGATGGACGTGGGCGAGCGAGTGTTGCAGCGAAGCGGCGTAAGGCTTGAAGTCACACCCAAGGCCTTCGACGCCCTAGTGGCGCTGCTGGAGAACAGCGGCCATCTCCTTACAAAAGAAACCCTGATGGCAAGGCTGTGGCCGGGGGTCTT
>CAYTPH010000015.1:0-2147 GCA_964439635.1 uncultured Terriglobales bacterium | reverse complement strand
ACTCAGACCATCTTCCTGCTTCGAAAAGCCCTGAGCGACGAGCGCAACGGCGGCCGCTGGATCGAGACGGTGCCCAAGCGCGGATATCGCTTCAACGGAGTAGTGCGGGGCACCGGTGAAGCCATCCAACCGACCCCGGCAGGCGCCCCGCGATCGAGACGGAACCTGCTGCTGGCAGGCATTGCGCTTCTTCTGGTCGCTTCGGTCGGGGGGCTGCTGTATCGCCTAAGCCCCGGAGAGAGCAGCGTCGTGGTGCCGCCTGGGTCGCCGGCCTCGCCGGGCCGCGGCACGACCGTGAAGGAAGCCTACGAGGAGTACCTGAAGGCGCGCTACTTCTGGAATCGGCGCAGCGAGCAGGACTACGTGCGGGCCATCGGCCATTTCAAGGCCGCCATTGCCAAAGACCCGGCCTATGCGCGGGCCTACGCCGGCCTGGCCGACGGCTATGCCCTGCTCGGCTCCATGGCGAATGAGCACTTCTCCCGGCACGAGGCCATGCCGCTGGCCCGGGCCGCCGCTTTGCGTGCCATCGAGATTGAGCCGACGCTGGCGGAGGCGCACGCTTCGCTCGGTTTCGTGCGCTGGCACTACGAATGGGACTGGGCGGGAGCGGAAGCGGAATTCCGGCGCGCCATCGAACTCGACCCCGGCTACGCCACCGCCTATCACTGGAACGCGTACCTGCTGATGGCCCAGGGGCGCGTGGAGGAGTCGCTGGCCTCCATCCGCAAGGCGGCGGAGCTCGACCCGCTGTCGGCCATCATCTCCACTGACGTGGCGGAGATGCTCTACTTCGCTCGCCGTTACGACCAGGCCATCGTGCAGGCGCACAAGTCCCTGGAAAAGGAGCCGGACTTCTACCTCGCCCATCGCGTGATCGCGTGGAGCTACAGGCAGAAGGGCATGCGCGAGGAGGCGCTGGCGGAATACGGACGCGCTGCCCGGCTGAGCAGCAGGCTCGAGGACCTCGCGGGGTGGGCAGCGCTGCAGGCAGATGCCGGCAGCCGTCAGCGCGCACAGGACGCGGGCTCTCAACTCGAAAAGCGCGCTGCTCAAGGGCAGCACGTGCAGTACGAGCTGGCATGCCTGTATTTTGCCCTGGGAAGGACGGACGATGGTTTCCAGTGGCTGGAGCGGGCCTTTCAAGACCGCAGTGGCTCCCTGACCCTGCTGCGGGTCGATCCCAACTGGGACGTCTACCGCTCCGACCCGCGATTCAGCCGGTTGCTGGCTCGGATCCCGCCGGGTTCGAACTGAGCGACCGGCAGGGCGGCACCACTAGGCGCTGCGCTGTTCGGCGCGGGGGGCGCGGGTCTCGCCGAAGACCTCGGCGGTGAAGGCCTCGATGACGGCGCCGTGCTGCCAGGCGTCGGCGGGCAGGCCGGCCTTGTGGCAGGTCTCTTCCAGAAAAGTGACGGCGTCCCAGCCGTACTCGGTGGCCACCTGGGGCAACAGCAGGCCGCGGCGGGAGCCGTAGGTGACCACCAGGCCGTGGCGGCCGACCTCGATGTCCTCCGGGGCGATGGGCTGCAGGCGGGAGAGCACGCTGATCTCGATCTCCAGCTGGCGCGCCTCCTCGGCGGTGACCGGGTCGAAGCGGGTGTCGTGGAAGGCCGCGGCCTGGGCGGTCTCCACGATGGTGCGCACCAGCGGCTTGACGGCGAACACGTAGCCGACGCAGCCGCGCAGCTTGCCGTCGAGATGCAGGGTGGTGAAGGCGCCGCGGGCTTCGTCCAGGTGCTCGGGGTGGGGCGGGAGCTCCAACTCGCGGCCGGCGAGGGCGGCCTCGATGGCGTGGTGGGCCAGGCGCAGCAGCAGGGCGCGCTCCTCGGCGGAGAACTCGCCGGAGCCCTCGGCCGGGGCGCGCTCAGGTAGCGGCGACATCGCGCTTCCTCCGCCGCAGGATGAACCGCCGGCGCCGCTGGCGTACCGCCACCGTGCGGTCGATCTTCGACCAGAAGCCCACGAAGTAATCCACCGCCGACCCCAGCGACAGCGCCACCATGAACCAGATGGCCATGTGGGCGATGAAGTTGATGTGCAGGATGAACGGGAAGGGGAGATGGAGAACGGCGGCCAGGTCCCAGAAGGCCCACTTGTGGTCAAGCACGGCGGCCACCACGGTGATGATCTGCACCACCATCTTG
>CAYTPH010000014.1:0-20908 GCA_964439635.1 uncultured Terriglobales bacterium | reverse complement strand
GCATGGTCCTCGCGCCGCACGAAGCACCACACCTCGGCCACGCGCGCCAGGTGCGCGGCATACAGGCTGCCGATGGCGCCCGCCCCGACAATGCAGATGCGCTTCATCAGGCGGTCGCCTTGGCGCTCCTCACCACCACCACGTTTTTCGGCGCCTGGCCGGCCTTCGCCCGCTCGAGCGCGTGGTAGAGGCTGCTGGCGTTGTTGAAGCTGTCGTCGATGAAGACGCCCTTGTCGAAGACCGCGTCCTGTAGCGCCGCCGACATGGCATGCACCGGCGCCGCTCCGCCCTCGCCCATGCCTTTCGCGCCCGAGAAGGTGAACGGCGACGGCGTCTCAGTGAAGCCGTACTTCACCGTCGGCATGTTCATGGCGGTGATGGGCGTGTAGTCGCTGAAGGTGCTGGTCAGCAGGTTCCCGGTCTCGTCGTAGAGGCAGTTCTCCATCAGCGCCGCGCCGATGCCGTGCGCCGTGGCCCCGTGCACCTGGCCCTCAACGATCCTAGGGTTGATCACCCGCCCGCAATCGTCCACTGCCACGTAGTCGAGGATCTTCGGATCGTAGGTGTCGGGATCGATCTCCACCACCGCGATGTGCACCTGCGACGAGTAGGTGAGGGTCAGGTTGCCGAACTTCCTGTCCAGGTCCGGCAGCTTGAACGGGGCCCGCCAGGTGTAGCGGCAGTTCAGCGTGACCTCGTACATGTCCTCCGGCAGCACCGCGCTGTTGGCGTTGACGATGTTGGCCAGGCCCATGAAGGGGATGCTCTTGTCGGTGCCGCGGACGCTGACCTGCGGACCCTGCTCGCCCATCCCAAGCTCCAAGTCCTCCTGCTTCGCCTGCAACGCGAAGCCCGCAAGGCGCAGGATCTCCGCCTTCAGCTTCTGCGCCGCGCCATGCACGGCCGACAATCCGGACACCGCGAACTGGCTGGCGTAAGTGCCGGTGTGCCCGGTATGGACGTTGCGGTCGGTGTCGAAACCGACGCGCACCGTGACCACGTCGGGATGGACGCCGAGCACGTCGGCCACCACCTGGGCGGCCACCGTCTCGTGCCCCTGCCCCTGCGGCACCGAGCCCACGGCGACCACGATCTCGCCGTACATGTCGAGCTTGCAGTTCGCAGCCTGGGAGTTCCCGGAGAACGGCGCGTGCGGGTTGACGATGCGCGACTGCCCGAAGTTGTTGGTGCCGGAATCGAGCGTGGTGCCGATGCCGATACCGACCATGCGGCCCTGCTTCCGAGCCTCGGCCTGCTTCTTGCGCCAGCCCTCGTAGTCCAGCAGCTGCTTGGCCAGCTCCAGCATGCCTTCATAGTTGCCGCTGTCGTAGACGCAGCCGTTGGGCGTGGTGTAGGGGAACTCCTCCTTGCGGATGTAGTTGCGCTTGCGCATGACGTCCGCGGGAATGCCGAGCTTGTGGGCGCAGATGTCCACCAGGCGCTCCAGGAACCACAGCTGCTGCATGCGCGAGTAGCCACGGTTCGGTCCCACCGGGCACTTGTTCGAGACCACCTGGGTGAAGTCGAAGCGGGCGTTGCGGAAGCGATAGACGCCGGGGAACACCTGGCTCCAGATCACGCAGCCCAGGGGCTCGTAGCGCGGGTAGGCGCCGCAATCGTCGATGTGGCGGGAGGTGATGGCGGTGATCACGCCGTCCTTGTCCAGCGCCACCTTGGTGTCGCGGTAGGTCCGCTCGTTGCCGTGGGCGCTGGAGACCATGTGCTCGCTGCGCGTCTCCGCCCACTTCACCGGCCGCCCGTTGGCCTTGCGCGAGATGAGCGCCGCCACCGCCATCTGCGGGTAGTTGGTGATCTTGATGCCGAAGCTGCCGCCGATGTCGTGCGTGGCCACGCGGATCTTGTCGATGTTCACGCCCAGCGTGGGCGCCAGCAGCTGCATGCCGATGGTGGGGAACGAATTATTGCAGTCGAAGTAGATGCGGCCTTCCTTCAGGTCCCAGCGCGCGATCACCGCGTTGTTCTCCAGCGGCGTGGAGGTAAAGCGGTGGAAGTGCATCTTGTCGATGTGGACCACGTGGGCCGCTTCCTGGAAGGCCTTCTCGCAGTCGCCGAACTCCCAGACACCGTTCCACACCCGGTTGCTGCCCAACTCGTCGTGGACCAGGGGCGAGTCTTCCAGGGCCTTTTCGGCGTCGATGACGGCTTCGAGAGGGGTGTAATCGATCTGCACCAGCTCGGCGGCGTCCTCGGCGAGGTAGCGCGACTCGGCCGCGATGGCCACCACCGGCTCGCCCTGGTAGCGCACCTTCCCGACCGCCATCGGCAGGTCGCGGATCTGCTGGCAGGAGCCCGGTCCGATCTGGATGAACGGCCGGGGACAGAGCGTGCCCAGCTCTTCGCCGGTCATCACCGCCACCACGCCCGGCAGTGCTTCCGCGGCGGAGGTGTCGATGCGGTCGATGGTGGCGTGCCCGTATGGGGAGCGCACGAAGCGCAGGTGCAGGCAGTGGTCGGGCTTGATGTCGTCCACGAACTTGCCCATGCCCCGCACCAGCCGGTCCTCTTCCTTGCGGCGGATCGGCTTGCCGATCCACCCGTTCGACTTGTGCTCGTTTCCGCTCATGAGTGCCTCTTAGCTCAGCGCCGCCTGCAGGCTGTCGATCATCTTCTGGACGTTCTTCTTGGCCAGCGGCTCCAGCAGGCCGCCGGCGACCGAGGTCAGGCGGCCAAAGATCTGCGCCTCGCTGGTCCAGGCCACCTTGGTGCCGCCATCGGCTTCCGACAGGTCGAACCCGGCGACCATGGTGGCGCCGCCGCCGGCCACGCTGCCCTGCCCTTCGTACTTGGCGCGCGCCGGCCGCTGCGCCTCCACCAGGTGCATCTTCACCTCGGCGGTACCGCGGATGTAGCTGATGCCCACGTTCACCTTTACCGTGAAGTGCGTCGCGTCCTGCACCACCACGCCCTGGAAGTCCGGCAGCAGCGGCGCGAACCGGTTGGGATCGGTGAGGAAGTCGTAGACCTCTTCTTTCTTCTTCTTGACGGTGAAATCACCGCCGAACTTGATCGCCATGGGCCGCTCCCTTCATCGTCTCCGCCGCATAACGCACGGACTTGAAGATGTTCTGGTACCCGGTGCAGCGGCAGGTATTGCCGGAGATGCCTTTGCGAATCTCCTGTTCCGTCGGCTGCGGGTGCTCCTTCAGCAGGTACAGGCTCGACATCATCATGCCCGGCGTGCAGAAGCCGCACTGCAGGCCGTGCTTCTCCGCGAACGCCTCCTGCAGCGGGTGCAGCTTGCCGTCGTGGACCAAGCCTTCTACGGTGGTGATCTCCGCTCCGTCGGCCTGCACCGCGAACATGGTGCACGACTTCACCGGGGCGCCGTTGAACAGCACGGTGCAGGCGCCGCAGTAAGTGGTGTCGCAGCCCACGTGGGTGCCGGTCAGGTCGAGTACGTCGCGGATAAGCTCCACCAGCAGCAGGCGCGGCTCGACCGTCGCCGAGTGCCTCTTGCCGTTCACAGTGAGGTTGATAGCTATGGTCTGGTCAGGCATAGACGTGGCCCCCTTCCACCTGCTCGCCGCAGGCGCGGCGGGCGGCACGGTCGATGGCGCGCTTCGCCAGGGCGTACACCAGCTGCCGCTTGTACTCGGTGGTGCCGCGCATATCGGGTTGCGGGTCGGCCGCCGCCCGCGCCGCCTCCGCTGCCGCTTCGATCGTCCTTGCATCCACCGTCTTGCCGCGCAGCGCCTGTTCGGCCTCGGCAGCGCGGATGGCGGTCAGCCCGACCGCGCTGAGAACGATGGCGGCATGGGAGCAGACCCCATCCTTCAAGGTGAGCTGCGCCGCCACTCCGGCGCTGGGATACACCGGCGCGCAGCGCTTGAAGGCGATGTACGCTCCCCCGCTGCCTTTGGGCGGCGTGGTGACCACCACCTCGCTGATCAGTTCATCTTTCGCCAGCACGGTGCTGTAGGCGTCGGTGATGAACTCGGGCAGGCGTACGGTCCGCTCGCCCCGGGGACCAACGCAACGCACCTGGGTGTCGAGGGTAAGTAACGCTGCCGCCCAGTCGCCGCTGGGGTCGGCTTCGGCGACGGAGCCGCCCACCGTCCCGCGGCTTCGGACCTGGATATCGGCGATACCCGCCGCGCAGTCGTGGAGGATGGGCACCTGGCGTGCGGCCGGCGAGTGCTCGACCTCCGCGTGACGGGTCAGCGCACCGAAGCGCAGTGTCCCATTCTCCTGCCTGACGTACGCCGTGTCCGGGATGAAGTTCAGGTCCACCAGGTGGGCCGGATTGGCGAAGCGCAGCTTCATCAGCGGGATCAGGCTCTGGCCCCCGGCAAGAGGCTTGGCCTCTTCGCCGAGCTGCCCCAGCATCGCCGCCGCTTCCGCCAGGGTCTTGGCACGATGGTATTGGAATGCGCGTGGATACATGGAAAACCCCGTCTATCGCTACAAATAGGGTCACACACTTTAGCAGAAGCCGGGCTTCAGCCGAAGTGATGCATGACCCGCTCGAACTAGGCGGGACGGGGCCGCAGGAACCCCAGCGCGGACCCGGCCAAGCCGATGGTCACCAGCGCCGAGCCGATGATGGCAAGCCCGTCGGGCACCGCCCCGCGCACCACCGTCTGCAGGATGACGCCCAACGGGAAGACAACGGAGCCCACCAGCAACATGAGGGCAAGATAAAAACGCTTGCGTTCATCGAACCCGACCCGATCAAAGACGATCCCTAACAGGATGAGCAGCATCGCCAGGCCGGTCCAGTGCGAGTGGACGTCGACCTCGCGCACATATTCGAACTTGGTGGCCCCGAACTCCTCGATGGAGGCGCGGGCGCCGTTCAGGTCGCGGGCCGCGGCCTTGGCGAACCCTGTCGCCAGGCTCCCGCCCATGTGCTCCAGCGTCTGGTGCTCGTCGAACAGCGCGTACCACAGGCCGTACGACATCCCCCAGAGGGCCAGAGCCAGCCCGCCGAAGAGGAGCAGCTTGCGGGAGCGGCTCATGCGGCCCCCTTCCCGGCGTCCAACCGGCCGGTGTAGCGGAAGACGCCGACCAGCATCCCGCTCAGCGCGACGATCACCAGCAATCCTCCCAGGTCCGCGATGCCGCCCGCCACCAGCCCCCACCACAATTCCGCCTGGACGAAGACCGGCAGGATGACGCCGCCGGCCAGCAGCGTCACCGCCCAGCGCCGCCGCCACTTCTCCTGCAGCATCACGTAGGGCTGGATGAGCGCCACCATCATCGCCAGCAGGCCGAACTCGATGATGTGCGAGTGCGCCGCCAGCGCCACCGCCTTTTCCGCCTGCAGCATGCCGTAATCGTTCACCGTCTGCGTGGCCTCGGCCATGCTCTGCGAGGCCGCCAGCTCCGCCATGGAGCGCAGCAGCGACACCTCCCGGTGTTCGTGTTCGTACAGGAAGACCCCGGCGTAGAAGGCGCCGTGGAGAAAGCCGGCCAGGATGAGCAGCGTGCCGCCGCTCAGCAGCACGCGTCCCGGCCAGCTCTGGTCGGCGAGCAGGGCGTTGGACTCCGCAGCCGCGGGCTGCCGCAGGTACCTCCAGAATCCCACCAGGGACCACGCCACTGCCACGATCACCAGCAGCCCGCCGAAGTCGGCGGCGATGCTGGCCCAGCCGATCGACGACAGCGGGCTATACGCCAGCCCCACGTAGTAGATGAGAAAGACGCCCACCGGCAGCAGCACGGCGCCGGACAGGAAGAGGGTCGCGAGCTGTTTCTTGCGCCGCTCATCCAACAGCAGGTAGGGCTGCGCCAGCGCCAGCAGGATGGCCAGGTAGCCGAAGTCGATGATGTGGACGTGCGTGTCCACCTTGGTGCCGCGGTTCTCCAGCAGCCGGCCGATGTTCTGGAAGCGCGCCAGCACCGCCGCCTGGTCGCCATCGGCGACCGCTTCGGTCGCAGCCAGCAGGTTCTCGCCGATCCGCCCCGCGTTCTGGTGCAGCACGAACACGGCGAAGATGTCGCCGAAGATCATGCCCACGGCGATGAGCGCGATGCCGCCGATCACGTACAGCCGGCGCGCGCTCATCGGCGGCCGGAACTCGGCCGCGATCGCATCGGGTTGGGAAACCTGCCGGGTCGCCATCGATTCCTCAGGCCTTGGCCGTCGCCACTTCCTTGCGGAACGCGGGCATCACCTGCCGGGCGAACATCTCCTGCGTCTTGATCGACTTCCAATGCTCGATCCCGCCGAAGTTGGAGACGATGGCCAGTTCCGCGATCCCGCCCTTCTGCTGCAGCGCCTTGATCTGCGCGATCACTTTCTCGGGCGTCCCGATGAAGCCGATCTCCTGCTCCACGATCTGCTCGTAGGTGAGCTTGGTGAGCGATTCCAGCGCGCCCGAGGCGTAGAAGCCGTATCCCTTGGCCCTCAGCTCCGCCTTGATCTCCTCGCTCTGCAACGACTCGGTCGGCGAGGCGTTGAACGCCAGGAAGTTGTGCAGCGCCTGCTCGACCTCCTTGCGGATGAGCTTCTCGTCGTCGTCGAGGTACACCGGCCGGATGTAGACGATGTTGGGCTCGTGCCCGCTGGCAGCGCACGCCTTCTTGTAGATGCCGAGCGGCCCTTCCAGGACCTTCCACGGCAGCAGCGGCGGAACGAAGATGCCCCAGCCGCGCTCGCCCGCCATCTGGTAGGTCACATCGCTGGTGCCGCCGGTGTACAAAGGCGGATAGGGCTTCTGCACCGGCTTGGGGACGACGCTGATGTCCTTGAAGTCGTAGAAGCGGCCCTTGTAGCTGAACTTCTCCTGGGTCCACGCGCCGATCAGGATGTCGATGGCTTCGTCGTAGCGTGGCCGGCTCTCCTCCAGGGGGACGTTGCTGGGATGAAACAGCCACGCATGGCCGCGGCCCAGCCCGCACTCCAGGCGGCCGTCGGTCAGGATGTCGGCCTCCGCCACCATCCCCGCCAGGCGCAGCGGGTGCTCCAGCGGCAGGGTGTGCAGCGCGGTGCGGAAGCGGATGCGGGCGGTCTTCTGCGCCGCCGCCGTGAACATGGCCAGCGGGTTCGCCGAGATGGAGAACTTCTGGAAGAAGTGGTGGTCGATGATGGAGTACACGTCGAAGCCAGCGGCGTCAGCGTGCTCGATCTGGCGCAGGATCTCCCAGGTCAGTTGGTAGTGGGACTTGCCCGGGGGACACTGCATTTCCGCATAAATGCCGAATCGCATGGGAATGCCTCGCTCGATGGATGAAGATGGCAGGGCGGGGCCGGGTGGCCCCGCCGCCCTCTCTACCAGGTGAAGCGGAACGCGAACTGCAACTGCCGCGGGTTGTGGATCGCGCGCGGCCGGCCGTAATTCGGGTTGGGCGCGTTCTCCAGGTTGCCGCTCGGCACCAGCGGGCATCCCGCCGTCCCCGGCGTGGCAAAGTCGCAGAAGTCTGCCGCCCCGTACGTGGTGTTGAAGTAGCGCACGTTCACCGTGTTCAACAGGTTGAAGGCCTCGGCGATGGCCTGGAACTTCACCCGCTCCGTCAGGTTGAAGACGCGCGAGACCCGCATGTCGATGGACTGGTAGCCATCGCCCTGGAAGGTGTTGCGCGGCTCGATGCCCACCCGGTCATTGACACCGAAGATGTCCAGGTTGGCGTCGAAGCCGGCGAACTTGGTGAAGTAGTGCGGCGACTCCAGGGTGAGGATGGTGCCGAACTCCCAGTTCTTCACCAACGCGTTCCCCTGCGTGGGCGAACGGAAGGTGGTGTTGGCCACGAAGCGGTGGGCGACGTGATCGGAGGAGACGGCGCGCTCCTGCCGCAGCTCGCTGTTGTCCTGCGGGATGAGCACGAAGCTGGGGTTGGGGCCGTTGTCGATGCCCTTCGACCAGGTGTAGCTGGCGCCCATGCCGAAGTACTTGCCCATGCGCTTGTTGAAGTTCACCAGCAGGCCGTCGTAGGCGGCACTCCACCGCGAGTCAGCCTCGAAAAAGACCGCGTACTGCGGGTCGGCCCCGAAGGGCAGGCAGCCCTGGCCGGGAACAAAACCACCAAAGGTGTTCTTGGTACCCGCGTTGCCCAGGGAGTCGTGGACCGTGGCCAGGGTGCACAGCGGGTCGTTGATGGGCGACGGCTGGTTGATGTTGAAGAAGCTGCCCAGGTGTTTGCTGCGCACTCCCAGGTAGCTGATGTTCAGGGTCGAGTCCTTGAACAGGTCGAACTCGATCCCCAGGCTGCCCTGGATGCCGTAGGGCGCCTGGTGGTCCTTGGCGAAGCGCACGATCACCGAGTCCCCGAAGAAGCCGCATTGGGAGAAGGACGTCATTCCCGGGAAGCAGAGGTCGGCGGCCGGCGCGGTCGCCACGTCAGGATAGATGGCCTGCCCCACATTGGGGGCCAGCTGTCCCAGCAGCTGGGTCATGGCCAGCCCGGTGATGAAGGGACTGCTGGCGAAAGCGAACAGCCGAGTGGTAGCGTTCAGCTCGTTCTCCTTGTCCTCACGCCCGGGATACTCGCCCAGCACGCCGCCGCAGGAAGGGATCTGGCACATCAGCAGGGGCGACGGGATGGTGCCGTGAAACATGCCGGCGCCGCCACGCAGCACGATGTTGCGGCTAGTGCCGATGCGGTAGGCGAAGCCCACGCGCGGGTCCACGTTGTCCATGTCGTTGTCGAGGATGTGGTCGGGCCAGGTCTCGAACTCCCAGCGTATGCCGAAGTTCAAGGTCAGGTCGGGGGTGGGGCGCCACTTGTCCTGCACGTAGAAACCGGTGTAGGTGTGGCGGATCTCGCCGCGCGCCAGATCGCGGATCTGCTGCGGGACCTGCCGGCCGGCGTACACCGCCGTGCCGCCCGGGATGAGCGTCGGCTCGGTGAAGTTCGAAGCGGTGTCGTTGCGCTGCATGAAGATGACGAAGGGCTGCGCCAGCTCCATGGAGAACGGGCACTCCACCGCGTACAGGCAGCCGAAGGTCGCCTCGAACGGGTAGAAGAGCGGGAACGACTCCTCGGTGTTCACCAGATTGAAGTTGCCGCCGAAGCTGAGGGTGTGGTTCCCCCAGGTCTTGCTGACGTTGTCCACCACCTCGAAGCGCCACTCGCGGTAGAAGTCGGGGTTGCCGCGGTTCACGCCCACGGCGAAGGTGTTGGCCACTTCCAGGTGGGGCTGCGTGGTCACCGTCGGGAAGTCGAAGAAGCGGTGTCCGAACTGCACCCGCAGCTCGTTGGACAGCGTCGGACTCAACGTGGAATTGAAGCCGCCCACGATGGAGTGGTCGCGGAAGGAATTGTCCTTGAAGGCCGAGGGCAGGTCGAAGCCGTCGTTCAGCGGCGAGACGTTGAGCGCGTTCTGGTCGTTGAAGAAGTAGCGCACGAAGAAGTTGTTGCGCTCGCTCAGCAGGTGGTCCCACTTGATGACGAAGTTGTTGTAGTCGGCGGTGCGGGTCACGTTCAGCCCGTCTGGCTCCACCGGCAGGCCAAAGTTGGTCTTGAAGGTGTTGATGTCCGAGATGTTGTTCAGAATGACCGAGTTGTAGAAGGGGTGCTCGTGGCGGCGCTGGCCTTCGTAGTTGCCGAAGAGGAAGCTCTTATCGCGCCGGATGGGTCCGCCCATGGTCACGCCGAACTGGTTCTGCCGCAGCTTGCTCAGCCCGGGCGACTGCAGGATGCCGGTGGCGTCCAGGGCGTCGTTGCGGAAGTACTCGTAGACCGAGCCGTGGAAGTCGTTGGTGCCGCTCTTGGTGATGATGTTGACGATGCCGCCCACCGCCCGCCCGAACTCGGTGCTGTAGCTGGAGTTCACCACGCGGAACTCGCGCACCGCCTCCTGCGACGGCGAGGTCTTCTGCACTCCCGAGGCGGTGGAGATGTTGTCCGCCCCATCCACGGCGATAAAGTGGTAGTGGATGTTCTGCCCGGCAAAGCTGATCTTCGTCACCGGCTCGATGATCACGTCGGTGGAGCCGGAGGTGGTGTTGCCGACGGAGACTCCCGGGGCGAGCAGGGCGAAATCAATGAACTGGCGGCCGTTGACGGGCAGGCTCTGGATCTCGCGCTCGGCGATGACGGTGCTGACCATGCTGCGGGTGGGCTCGGCGGCCTCGCCGATGGCCTCGACCTTGACCTCCTGGGCGACCTCACCGACCGCCAGGGAGAAGTCCACGGTGGCCAGGGCGCCGATGGACAAGGTGATCTTCTTGGCTTCCTTGCGGAAGCCGGCCAGCTCGGCGGTGACGGTGTATTCGCCGACCGGCAGGAGGCTAAAGCGGTAGACGCCGACCTCGTTGGTGGCGGTGCTGCGAGAGATACCACGCTCGCCGCTGACTACGGTGACGTTGGCCTTGGGAAGCAGCGCGCCGGTGGCATCAGTGACCCGGCCCTCGACTCCGGCCGTGGTCGCCTGCGACCAGGCGGGGATGGTAGCTGCCAGCAGGAATGCGAAGAACACCAGGAAGTTGCGTACGCGGCCGCGGTTCATACAGTTTCCTTTCCCCGGAGTGATCAACATTCAAAGAAGAAGCCGTATGAAGAGCAGCTGCCTGCGGCGCGGGCCGCGAACGCGAATGAGTGGCACAGAGTTTTGGCCGGAGGAGCCCCTGCTGTCAAGGGCGATTTTGCAGATACAGCGAGGGTCGCTGGTATAAGATTCAGTGCCTTCGGCGGGAACGGCGGCGGAAGCCGGTGTTTTGCTCCGAGGCTGAAACCCGCTTCCCACGGGCATTTCCGCGGAGCCGGGTTTTCACCTGGGAGGAGGAGCGAGAGGGATTGCAGGCCGCGGACAAGGTCCGGCATGTTGTGACTCCGGTCACATGTATGTGTGACGAGATTGCCGGGGGACGGCCGGTCGATGCCGCCCTGGCGCGGCGCCTGATCGGCTGCTCCGGCCCCGAGCTTCCGGCGCTGCTGGCCGCCGCCGCTTCGCTCAAGGAAGTTTTCAAGCCACGGACGGTCACCTACTCGCGCAAGGTCTTCCTGCCACTGACCAACCTGTGCCGCGACCGCTGCCGGTACTGCACCTTCCGCAAGGACCCCGACGGGCCCGGGGCGCTGACCATGACGCCGGAGCAGGTCCTGGAGGTCGCCCGGCAGGGAGAAGCGCTGGGTTGCCGCGAGGCGCTCTTCAGCCTGGGTGACAAGCCGGAACTCGCTTTCCCGGAGATGCGGGCGGAGTTGGCGCGGCTGGGCTACAGATCCACGCTCCACTACCTGGAAGCCATGTGCGAGCTGGTGCTGCGGGAGACCACCCTGCTGCCGCACGCCAACCCTGGCCTGATGAGCGGGGAGTGGATCGAGCGGCTGGCAGCGGTCTGCCCCAGCCTCGGACTCATGGTGGAGACCACTTCAGAAGCGCTGCTGCGGCCGGGCGCCGCCCACGATGACGCCCCCGACAAAGTCCCGGCGCTGCGCCTGAAGGTGGTCGAAGAGGCCGGGAAACGCGGTGTGCCTTTCACCACCGGGCTGCTGATCGGGATCGGCGAGACCCTGGACGACCGCGTGGACACGCTGTTCGCCATCCGCGATCTGCACCGCCGCTACGGGCACGTGCAGGAGGTGATCGTGCAGAATTTCCGGCGCAAGCCCGCCATCCCCATGGCAAGCTGGCCGGAACCGGGCATGCAGGACATGCTGCGCACGATCGCGGTGGCAAGGCTGGTACTGCCAGACATGAACATCCAGGCTCCTCCCAACCTGTCGGCTCCGGATTACGCGGAACTGTTGACCGCCGGAATCAACGACTGGGGCGGGGTCTCGCCGCTCACCCCCGACTTCATCAACCCCGAGGCTCCGTGGCCCCACCTGCGGGAGCTGGAAGAACGGACGCGCGCGGCCGGCTTCGTCCTCCGGCACCGGCTGACGGTCTATCCCGAATTCGTGCCCCGGGTGGCCGCTGGCGGCGGACTGCTCTCGCGGAAGCTGCGCGCGGCCTGCGACGCGGACGGCTACGCGCTGGGAGCGGCGGCATGATCACCGTCCTCACCGGCGGCAGCGGCGGGGCCAAGTTCGCCCAGGGGCTGATGCAGGTGGTCTCACCGCGCGACCTGACCTTCATCGTCAACACCGCCGACGACCTGGTGTGGTGGGGGCTGCGGGTCTCGCCCGACGTGGATTCGATCATGTACGCGCTAGCCGGCATGCTGGACAAGGAGCGCGGCTGGGGAGTGGAGGCCGATACCTTCCATTGTCTCGACGTGATGCGACGCCTGGGCGCTCCAGCGTGGTTCCAGATCGGCGACCGCGACCTGGCAACCCACCTGGCGCGTACCGAACTGCTGGGGGCCGGCAAGTCGCTCACCGAGGTCACCGCCGGTCTGGCTAGCACCCTGCACGTGGAGTCACGCATCCTGCCCATGACCGACAGTCAGGTGTCCACCCGTGTGTTCACGGCCGAAGGCGAGCTCAGCTTCCAGGAGTACTTCGTGAAGGAGCGCTGGCAGGTGCCGGTTGAAGCCGTCGGCTTCGAGGGCGCGGCCGATGCGCATCCGGCGCCCGGCGTTGTGGACGCGATCATGCAGGCGGAAGCGGTGCTGGTCGCTCCCAGCAACCCCATCACCAGCATTGGACCGATCCTGGCGATCACCGAGATCCGCAACGCGCTGGCCGCCACCGCGGCGCCCATCGGCGCCATCAGCCCGATCGTGGGCGGGGCGGCGGTCTCCGGCCCGGCGGGGACGCTGATGGCCACGCAGGGCCTGCCGGTCTCCATCGTGGGCGTGGCCAAAGCCTATTCCGATTTCCTGGACGTGCTGATCGCCGATCACCGGGATGTCGGCGACGCCCCGGAGGTCGAGCAGCTGGGCACCAAGGTGCACTGCACCCGGACCATCATGAAGTCCGACCTGGACAAAGCGGCGCTGGGCGATGCCGCGCTGCGGGCCGTCCGCCCGGCCAAGAAACGGGAGCACGCCGGCGCGCAACCTGCATGATCCTGGTACCTGTGAAGGACCTTTCCGGCGCCAAGCAACGGCTGGCCGCGGTACTCGACCAGCCGCGCCGCACCGCGCTCGCCCAGGCGATGTTGCAGGATGTGCTCCTGGCCATCGGCGCCTGCGCCGGCCGCCCTGCGGTCCTGCTGGTGACCAGCGATGCCTTCGCCATCCACCTGGCGGCTCATTTCGGCTTTGAGGTGATCGCCGACCGGGAGAACCGCGGCGAATCCGAGGCCATCAACGGTGCTACTCGGATCGCCGAAGCGCGAGGGGCCGATTTCACGCTGGTGTTGCCCGGCGACATCCCCCTGCTGCAAGCCGCCGAGTTGGAAGCGCTGCTGGCCGCCGTCCCCGAGGAGGGCGTGCTGCTCTCGCCGTCTTCGGACTGGCGCGGCTCGAACGCCGTCTATCGCCGCCCGTGCTCGCTCATCCCGCTGCGCTTCGGGAACGACAGCTTCGTTCCCCATCGCGCGGCCGCCGAGGCCACGGGCAAGCCCTGCGTGGTGCGCGAGTTCCCCGGCATCGCGCTCGACGTGGACACTCCCGCAGACCTGGCCGCGCTGCTCTCGCATCCGCCGCGCTCCCGCGCCCAGCGTCTGCTGCTGCAGTGGGGCATCGGCCCGCAGGTCGCCGCCCGTGTCTGACGCCGCCCGGCTCACGGCGATCCCGGTTCGGGGGATGGGTGAGGTGCGGGCCGGCGACAACCTGGCGGAGCTGCTGTGGGCGAAACTCGAAGGCCGCGTCCGAGCGGGAGACGTGCTCGTGGTCACCCATAAGATTGTGTCCAAGGCGGAGGGCCGGGTGGTGGAACTGGCCAAGGTGCGGCCGTCGGCGCGCGCCCGCCGCTGGGCGAAGCGCTGGCCGGTGGACGCGCGGGTGATCGAACTGGCGCTGCGTGAGTCCCGGCGCGTGTTGCGCATGGAGCATGGCATCCTCATCACCGAGACGGTGAACGGGCTGGTGTGCGCCAACAGTGGCGTGGACCTGTCGAACGTGGATGGCGGACGCAGCGCGGTGCTGCTGCCCCGGGACCCGGATGCCTCCGCGGCGAAGCTCTACCGCGCCCTGAAGCGCCGATCGGGCCTGGCGCTTCCGGTCATCATCACCGACACCTTCGGTCGGCCGTGGCGCGAGGGGCTCACGGAGGTGGCCATCGGGGTGGCCGGCATGGAGGTCTACCGCGATTACCGCAGCCGGCGCGATCCCTACGGATACCGGCTGCGCGTCTCACTGGAGGCGGCGGCCGATACTCTGGCGGCGGTGGCGGGACTGGCCTGCGGCAAACTTTCGCGCTGTCCAGCGTGTATCATTCGAGGATTCCATTACACTCCGGGTGGCGCCCGGGGGCGAGACTTGGTGCGTCCGCCGGAGCGCGACCTTTTCCGATGATGGGGACCGTGCCGCGTAGCCTCAGCCTGAGCGAACTCGAATCCTTCCCGGGGTTGCAGTGGAAGGACGCGCGGCAGCGCACCACGCCCGCGCTGTTGGCCGCGCTGGAGCGAGTGCTGGAACGCGGCGACGGCGCCGTGCTCTCACCCTCCGAATGTCACCTGCTGGCTGATGCCGCCGGCGATGACCTGCTGGCGTTGCTGGTGGCCGCCGACCGGCTCCGCCGCGACCTGGTGGGCGACAGCGTCACCTACGTCCACAACCGCAACATCAATTTCACCAACGTCTGCTTCATCGGGTGCAAGTTCTGCGCCTTCAGCCGCGGGCCGCGCGACCAGGATGCGTACTTCCTCACCCTCGACCAGGTGGCCGCCAAGGCCGTCGAAGCCCGGAACCTGGGCGCCACCGAGGTCTGCATCCAGGGCGGGCTGCCGCGTTCCCTGCCCCCGCTCTACTACCGCGACATCCTGCGCGCGGTGAAGCTGGCGACGCCCGCCATGCACATTCACGCCTTCTCTCCCATGGAGATCACCTACGGCGTGGAACTCACCGGCATGCCGCTGCGCGATTACCTGGTGATGCTGCGCGACGCCGGACTGGACACCCTCCCGGGCACCGCGGCCGAGATCCTCGACGACCAAGTGCGCTTCGTGCTCTCGCGCAACAAGCTTTCGTCCGCGCAGTGGCAGCGAGTGATCGTGGCCGCGCACCAGGCGGGCATCCGCTCCACCTCGACGCTCATGTACGGACACATCGAGACGACGGCGCACTGGGTCAACCAGCTGCTGCTGTTGCGGCGGATCCAGGAACAGACCGGCGGGTTCACCGAGTTCGTGCCGCTGGGGTTCGTCCACAGCAACACCCTGCTGTACCAGCAAGGCCTGTCGCGGCCGGGGCCGACGCTGGAGGAGAACCTGAAGGTCCACGCGCTGGCGCGCGTGATGCTCGCCGGTGCCATCAACAACATCCAGGTTTCGTGGGTGAAGCTGGGGCGGCGGGTCTCGCAACTCTGCCTGCAGGCCGGTGCCAACGATTACGGCGGCACGCTGATGGAGGAGAACATCTCGCGGCTGGCCGGGGCCACCGCCGGGCAGTATCTGGCGCCGCAGGAGATCGAGGCGCGCGCCCGGGAGATCGGCCGCCGCGCCGCCGAGCGCAACACCACCTACACCCGTATCCGTTTGTCGTCAGAATCCCCGCTTCCACAGGAACAGCACGCATGAGCGGCCATAAGCCAGGACACCTGGACTATTCGAAGACTCACGAGATCCATGGGCCGGTGGCCATCATCGGCGGCACCGGTGCGGAAGGGCGCGGGCTGGCGCTGCGCTGGGCGCGTAGCGGGCTGGAGGTGATCATCGGCTCGCGCGACGCGGCGCGCGCGCAGCACATCGCCGCAGAGGTCGCCGGCAAGGCGGGCGGCAAAGCCCGGGTTCGCGGGGCGGAGAACGCCGCCGCAGCCGCGGAGAGCAAGCTGGTGGTGCTGACCGTCCCCTTCGTCGGCCAGGCCGAGATGCTGAAGCACCTGAAGCCGCACTTCCAGCCGGGCACCGTCCTGGTGGACACCACCGTGCCCCTGGCGGCGGGATTCGGCGGCAAGGCCACGCGCACCGTCGGGGTATGGCAAGGTTCGGCGGCGCAGCAGACGGCGGAGATGATCCCCGACGGCGTGACGGTCGTGGCCGCCTTCCAGAACATCGCCGCCTCCGCCCTGACCGGCGACGCCCCGGTGGATTCCGACGTCATCATCTGCAGCGACGACCAACATGCAGCGGCGGTGGCCGCCGAGCTTGCCCGCCGCATCCCCGGCGTCCGCCCGGTAGACGGCGGCAAGCTGGAGAACGCCCGCATCATGGAGCAGCTCACCGCGCTGCTCATCGCCATCAACCTCAGACATCACGTGCGCTCCGCCGGCTTCCGCATCACCGGGATCCCCGGCCACGAGCCCGCCAAGTAAGGAGACGCCATGGCTGCCACCATCCCGGACAACTTCCTCGACCTCTTCCGCAAACGCGCCTTCGCCGGCCTGGCGACCCTGATGCCCAACGGCGACCCCCAGGTCACGCCCGTGTGGTGCGATTACCAGGACGGCCTGGTGCTGGTGAACACCGCCAAGGGCCGGGTGAAGGACAAGAACATGCGCCGCGACCCGCGCGTGGCGCTCGAGATCACCGATCCCGACAACCCCTACCGCTACATCGAGGTGCGCGGCAAGGTGGTCAAGGTCTCCGAAGAAGGCGCCGACGCTCACATCGACAAGATGGCCAAGAAGTACCTCGACAAGGACAAGTACCCGTTCCGCCAGCCCGGCGAGGTGCGGGTGCTGTTCTACATCCGCCCCGAACGCGTCAGCACCATGAGCTGAGAAGCGGCGACCACCGTTCCATGCCGCCTTGCCCCCGCCTCCGCCGGCGCTCTTCTGTCTTGACATTGATTGTTATACATATACCATACAAATGATATGACTGTACGGGAGCATGTTCCCTGGCTGCTGCTGGCCTTCGACCTGCCCGCGAAGCAGGCCAGCCGCCGGGTCGAGGTATGGCGCAAGCTGCGGCGCCACGGGGCGCTGCCCTTCAAGAACGCGGGCTACCTGCTGCCCAACCGTGAAGAATGCCGCGAGCACCTGCAATGGCTGGCCGCTTCGATTCGCACTTACGGCGGCGCGGCCTCGGTGCTGGAAGTGCACGGCATCGATGACCTGGGCCCGCAGCAGCTCATCGCCCAATTCAACCAGGCCCGGGCCGCCGACTATGCCGAGCTGGAGCGGCTGCTGAAGCCCGCCAAGACCGACGCCCAGCGCGCCCGCGTCCGCCGCCGGTTCCAGCAGATCGCCGCCATCGACTACTTCGACAGCTCCATGCGCAGCCGCACGGAAGCGCTGCTGGACCGCGCCGACCACGCCGCGCGAGGACTTTCTTCCCCACCAGAGAAACGCATGAAACGCGAATACCGCAACCGCACCTGGGTCACTCGCCCGCGCCCCGGGATCGACCGCGTGGCCAGCGCCTGGCTGCTGCGCCGCTTCATCGACCCGCAGGCCAAGTTCGTCTTCGCCGCCGACCCCAAGCGCTATCCCCGCGCCGTGCCGTTCGACATGTACTCCGGCACGGGTTTCGGGCATCGCGGCGACGATTGCACCTTCGAGACCCTGGTCAAGGAGTTCGGGGTCCGCGACCGCAAGGTTACGGCTGTCGCGCGGGCGGTGCACGACGCCGACCTGGGAGACGAGAAGTTCGGCCGGCCCGAGGCCCTGGGTCTGGACCGGGCGCTGGTCGGCTGGGCGCACGCGGGCGTCCCCGACCAGGAGCTCCTCCGCCGCGGCATGGAGCTGATCGAGGGACTCTACTCTTCCCTGTAGGAGATGGATGTGAGCACGCTGCTGCTGTCCTCGGGCGACGTGGCCGAGTTGCTCGACCTGGACTCCTGCATCGCCGCCGTCGAGCTCGCCTTCCGCATGCATGGCGAGGGCAGCGCCCTTCCTCCCGGCATCCTCGGCTTCCACCTGGCGGGAGGAGGCTTCCACATCAAGGCCGGGACGCTCGACCTGAAGCGCTCCTATTTCGCCACCAAGATCAACGGCAACTTCCCCGGCAACCGCGTCGCCAACGGGCTGCCGAACATCCAGGGCGTGGTGGTGCTTTGCGACGCCGGCGACGGGCAGGTGCTGGCCGTGGTGGATTCTATCCAGATCACCATCCTGCGCACCGGAGCGGCGACGGCGGTGGCGGCGCGCGTGCTGGCGCTGCCCCAGGCAGCGACGCTGGCCGTCTGCGGCTGCGGCAACCAGGGACGGGTACAGGCCGAAGCCATCAGCCGGGTGCGAAAGCTGCAGCGCGTCTTTGCCTTCGATGCCGAGCCGCAGCGCGCGGACCAGTACGCGGCGGAGATGTCCCCGCGCCTGGGGGTGCAGGTCGAGGTAGTGAAGGACCTGGCCGCCGCCACCCGGCAGAGCGCGATGGTGGTGACCTGCACGCCGGCGCACGGTCCGCTGCTGCGGCGCGGCGACCTCGCTCCCGGAGCCTTCCTCGCCGCGGTGGGGGCCGACAATCCCGAAAAGCAGGAACTTGATCCTGACCTGGTGGCTTCTAGCGCCGTAGTTGCCGACGTCCTGGAGCAGTGCGCCACCATCGGCGAGCTGCATCACGCCATCGCCGCCGGCCGAATGACCCGCGACCAGGCGCGCGGCGAATTGAGCGAGGTGCTGGTCGGACGCAAGCCGGGGCGCCTCTCGGATTCCGAGGTCGTCATCTTCGACAGCACCGGCATGGCGCTGCAGGACGTAGCCGCGGCGGCCGCAGTGTACGAGCGCGCGCTGCACGCCGGCCGGGGCGCCCGCTTCGCTTTTGCTCTGCCGTGAATGCCACGCCCATGGCCGTCGCTCCCCAGGTCCAAGCTCCGCGGTTACACCAGTTGGTGACCTACTTCCTGCGTCTGGGCACGCTGGGATTCGGCGGCCCCATCGCGCTTGCCGGCTGCATGCAGCGTGAGCTGGTGGAGGAGCGAGGCTGGTTCTCGCGCCAGGAATACCTGGATGGGCTCGCCTTCGCGCAGCTCTGTCCGGGTCCGCTGGCGGCGCAGCTCGCCATGTTCCTCGGCTTCGTGCGCGGCGGGGCGGTGGGATGCACCCTGGCCGGGATCGCCTTCGTGCTGCCCTCGTTCCTGATGGTGGTGGCGCTGGCCACAGCCTACGTACGCTACGGCGGCCTGCCCTGGATGCAGGCCTGCTTCTATGGAGTGGGAGCGGCGGTGGTGGCCATCATTGCCCGCGCGGCCGGCAAGCTGGCGCGCAGCGCGCTGGGCCGGGACCGGGTGCTCTGGACGGTGTTCACCGTGCTGGCCGTCGCCACCGCGGTGACCGGGCGGGAGGTGGTGTGGCTGTTCATCGCCGGCGGAGTGGTAGCGGCCGCACCTCGGTGGGTGCGCCGGAAACCTGTTCTCTCAGCTGGCGTTCCGCTGCTCCTTGCGCCGGTGGCTGCAACTTCGCCAGTATGGCAGCTCCTGTTCTTCTTCTCCAAAGCGGGACTGGTGGTCTTCGGCAGCGGGCTGGCCATCGTGCCCTTCCTGTACGGCGGAGTGGTGCAGGAATACCGGTGGCTGACGGAGCGGCAGTTCCTGGATGCCGTGGCCGTGGCGATGATCACGCCCGGGCCGGTGGTGATCACCGTGGCCTTCATCGGGTACCTGGTGGCGGGCGTGAGCGGGGCGTGCGCCGCCGCGGCCGGCGTGTTCCTGCCGGCGTACCTGCTGACCGTGGTGCTGGCGCCGCACTACCAGCGGTACGCGGAGGCCGCCGGGGTGCGGGAGTTCGTGAAGGGAGTGACGGCGGCGGCGACCGGCGCCTTGGCGGGCGCCGTCATCGTTCTGGCCCGGCGCGCCATCGTCGATCCGCCGGCGGCGCTGATCGCTGCGGCGGCCTTCGCCGCCGCGGTCCGCTGGAAGCTGCCGGAGCCGCTGATCGTGGGCGGCGCTTGCCTGCTGGGCCTGTTGGTCCATACTGGATAACATGGAGGAAGCGATGATCTTGAGACCGGAGAGCCCCTCGAAGCGCCTGCTGCTGGTCAGCAGTTCCAAGGTGCACGGCAGCGGCTACCTGGACCACGCCGAAGCCGAGATCCGCGACCACTTCCACGGGGTCGGCGAAGTCCTGTTCGTCCCCTACGCCCTCAAGGACTTGGACGGCTACGCCCAGGTGGCGCGCGAACGCTTCGAGCGCATGGGCTTCCGCCTGCGCTCCATCCACTCAGAGAAGGACGCGCGGGTGGCGGCGGAACAGGCGGAGGGCATCTTCATCGGCGGCGGCAACACCTTCCGCCTGCTGGACTGGCTGTACCGGCAGAACCTGCTGGAGACCATCCGGCGCCGCGCCGAAAGCGGGATGCCGTACATGGGCTCCAGCGCCGGCTCGGTGGTCGCCTGCCCCACCATCAGGACCACCAACGACATGCCCATCGTCCAGCCGCCTTCGTTCGATGCCCTGGGCCTGGTCGGCTTCCAGATCAACGGCCATTATCTCGATCCCGACCCCAACTCCACCCACATGGGCGAGACCCGCGAGACCCGCCTGCGCGAGTTCCTGGAAGAGAACGACGCTATCGTGGTCGGCATCCGCGAGGGCGCCTTCCTGCGCGTGCTCAACGGGGAGGTGCTGCTCAAGGGGACGGTCGGAGCGCGCATCTTCCAACGCGGGCAGGAACCAGTGGAAATCAAGCCCGGAACGGTGCTCACGTCTTCCTGAGTCCGTGTGCGACAATCCTCCTTCGCCGTTGACAACCGGAGGAACCATGCCCCGCAAGACGCTCGGTCTGTGCCTGTTGGTGGTGTTGTGGGCGGCGCCGCTCGCTGCCCTCGATAGAGCCCTGCAGTCCCCCAAGCTCCTGCCCTTATCCGAGCAGTTCAAGATCCGCGAGCAGTGGCTGGAGAAGCGGCACTCCATGCTGCTCGACATGATGCGCCGCAACAACGTGAGCATGTGGATCGTGGTGAACGAGGAGTTCCACGACGATCCGCTCACCGAGTTCGTGGCCCCGCCGCGCCCCTATGCGGGGAACCGCGATTATTTCGTCTTCATCGATGCCGGCGAGAAGGGCCTGCGCAAAGTGGCCATCACCGGCTACACCGAGGAGACCCTGACCCGCTTCTTTGAGGCCGGCGAGCCC
>CAYTPH010000013.1:19424-20921 GCA_964439635.1 uncultured Terriglobales bacterium | reverse complement strand
CTAAAGGAGTTACACGCAAAATCTGTCATTCAAAGGACTTACGCCAAGGGCGCGGTGGGCCGAGGCGAGCGCGGGCAGACTCGTTGAGAAAGAACTTGGCCCGACGTTGGGCGCACTGGCATCGTGTACCCGAACGGGTGCGGAGTCAAGAAATGAATTCTCCTTGGAATCAGAGGATTGGAAGACAAATAGCTCAGAGTAATATCTGGAGTGCAGAATGAACGGATGCCCACACCAGCAAAAGCGGCTGGTGTGGGGCACCCAATCCTTCTTACTTCAACTTACCTGGGCCACCCGCCGTGCACACGGGTGGGCCACCCGCCGATCCGCCCAACGGAAGTCCTCCACGGCTTTAGGGCTGCTTCGGGATCGTTATCTTGTCCTCAATCGTTAGTGGAGGTCGAGAGGTGATTACGATGCGAGTCGGTGATTCGACGCTGATTTCCGGCACTTCCGGACCATGCCCACGCGCATCTGCTAAACGATAGCTATACGTCACCTCAATACTGTCCGCCTTTGTTACGCCAGAAAATCGCCAGGTCAGCACGTTTTCTGATGCGCTCTTCGACAGGATTCTGGGACCATCCTTGATCTCCGCCGCGGTCACCATCCCGTCGGCTTCGACCGTCACAGTCAAATGCACGTCACCGTGGATCCTTGAAATCCGTGCAATCTCCGGATAGTCAGGGCACTTCATCTTCTGGATGCCCAGACCATCGCTGGCTCGACATGAAGAGGAAATCGCAGACAGCAGCAAAAACAATGCCAGGACTGTTTTCATCGTCTACCCAATCGACGTACAAGGCGTCGGCAGTTGCGTAACAGCAAGTTATTGTTTCGATCAACAGCATCTTGGTTGCCAGCATCATTCTCGAAGATGTGGCTCCCGGTTATGTTGCCCATAATGTGCGCCAGCTCATGTAGCATTATGAATCCCTGTGCGCCCGATGAGCCGCCCGGGTATCCTGCTACGCGTGGAAGTTGGCGACCTTCATAGGAGCTGTTAAAGAAAGAACCGAGCAAATTAACTGTGATTATCTGTCCATCGGTAACACCGGGCGTCTGGGCGTTAGTCATAGTCAGCGATCCATCTGCGTTTGTCGTTGGCAGAATCCATCCAACGCCCAGAACGTGCGATGCAAGAATTTGATCGATCGTCTCAAGTACATTCCCACGATTGGCGCAAAGAAAACGCAGACAGTCGGGGTCGTCAGGCAAGAAATCTCTGATTCGCTGCAAAGTACGTTCGAGAACGTCGTACGGAGAATCTGATGTGATTGTTGGTACCTGCGCCTGCAGGCCGAGAGAATCAACAAGAGACGTAGCTCGATTCTCCACGTAGCTGTACCCGTGCACGCTCCCAAGGGCGAGTGGATCCTCGCTGATAAACCGGCCATTCGCAGGATTATAGTATCGGGCCCGGTAATACAAGAGGCCGGTCTCCGCGTCCCACTCGCGGCCGGTGTAGCGGAATGGGTTGACAATGCTCCCAGACGT
>CAYTPH010000013.1:0-19414 GCA_964439635.1 uncultured Terriglobales bacterium | reverse complement strand
GGCCAAAAGCGTCGGTGGTGTAGGTGGCGACCTGTGAACCGGCGCCGTCGGTCAGCGAGGTGATGGAGCCGAGGCCGTCGGCGTGATAGTAGGAGGTCGCACCGGAGCGCGACATGGCCAGGGGCTCGTCGATGCCTGCGCCCTGGGCGTACTTGGCTACCAGCGCCCCCGCGCCGTCGTACTCGGCGACGATGTTGGCGCCATCGTAGACGTAGATGGTCGTGCCCGAAGGCCCGGACTTCTGGATGCGTCGGCCGAAGGGGTCATACTTGAAGCTGACCGTGCCCGCGCCCGCAGGCAGAGTAACCGAGGTCAGGCGGTTCTCCACGTCCCAGGCGTAGGTCGTTGTCCCGGCGGATTCCGTCTTGGTCAGCGTGTTGCCGTTATTGTCGTAGGTGAAGGTGGCCGCTGAGGTTGCGGTGAGCTGGTTCGAGCTGTTGTAGGTGTAGCTGGGAACGCCCGCCGAGCTCAGGCGGTTCCCGACCAGATCATAGGCGTACGCCTCGGTCGGATTGCTGCCGTTCGTGACCTGCAAAAGTTGGTAGATGGCGTCGTAGGTGTACTGCTCGGCAGTAGCGTTGAGGTGGTTGGTCTTGCTGGTGCGGTTGCCGGCATTGTCATGACCGTAAGTCGCACCATCTATGGTCGTTCCCGCCTGGTGCAGGACGGAAAGCAGCCGTGACAGCGAGTCGTAGCTGTAGCTGGTGTTCACGGCGTTGGGTCGGGTCAGTGAGGTGCGGCGGCTCAGCTCGTCGTACCCGAAGGTGAACTGGCCCGCCCAGGAACTGGTCAGGTCGGTCAAGCGATTCAGCGTGTCGTACTGGTAGGTGTTGGTCGAGCCGTCCGGCGCGGTGAAGGACGCGCGGTTCGAGGCCGCGTCATATGCCTGGGACGCGGTGAACGTTGTCCCGGTCAGGAAGCTGTAGCTCGTGGTCGTGCCGGTGAGGCGGCCCATGCGGTCGTAGGTGAACGCGTACGTGCCGGTGGGATCGGCGGCCTGGGTGAGGCGGCCGGCCAGATCGTAGGTGTAATCGACGCCCGTCTGGTCGGGGTACTGCTTGCGGGTGAGGCGGTCGAGGGCGTCGTAGAAGTAGTCGAGGGTCTGGCTCTTGCGGTCGGTCTTGGAGAGCAGGTTGCCGACGGCGTCGTAGGTGTAGGTCTCGTAGAGGGTGGAGGGGAAGGTGCTGCGGGTGACGCGGCCGTAGCTGTCGTACTGGAAGCCGGTGACGCGGTTGAGGGCGTCGGTGATGGACAGCAGGTTGTTCTCGGTGTCGTAGGCGTAGCGGGTCACGCCCGCGGTCGGGGTTTGGGCGTCGGTCACGGAAGTGAGGCGGTCGGCGTCGTCGTAAGCATACGACGTGAGGCGGCCGTTCTGGTCGGTTACGGAAGTACGGCGTCCGCGGGTGTCGTAGGCGAACTGGGTGGTGGTGAGGTCGGGATAGGTGATCTTCTTCAGTCGGTTGCGGAGATCGTACTCGAAGGTGGTGCGGTGGGAGAGGGCGTCGACCACGGCGGTGCGGTTGCCGCGGGCGTCGTACTCGAAACGGGTGACGCGCGACTGGGCGTCGGTGACGGTCTGGATCAGCCCGGCGGCGGTGTAGGCCAGGGTGGTGACGCTGTTGCGCGGGTCGGTGACGGTGAGCAGCTGGCCCTTGACGTCGTAGGTGAAGGTGGTGGTGCTGCCGGGGGCGGCGCCGTCGGGCGAGGGCGTGGTGGTGGTGAGCAGGTTGCCCTTCACGTCGTAGATGTTCGTGGTGGTAGCGCCGGCGGGGTCGGTGGCGGTCAGCACCTGGCCGAAGCCGTTGTAGGTGTAGCTCCAGGTAAGAGTCTGGCCGTTGACCACGATGGAGCGGCTGAGGACGTTGCCCTGGGCGTCGTAGGTGTAGCTGGTGGCGCGGCCGAGGGCGTCGGTGGAGGAGAGCCGGTTGCCCTCCGGATCGTGGGCAAAGCTCTGGTTGCCACGGCCGCCGCAGGTCACGCAGCCCGAGCCGGTGATGGTCTTCACCAGGCCGCTGCCCTGGTTGCGGGCAAAGGTGTAATCGGTGATGTTGCCGAGCGAATCAGTGAGTCGAGTAAGGGTATTGGAGGGGTAGCTGACGGTGACCTTCTCGACCCCACCGGCGCGCTCGGAGGTGAGACCGCGGCGGCTGGAGTCGTAGGTGTGGGCCTCGAGGACCTTGCCGTCCTTGTCCTTGACGGCGGAGATGAGCAAGGGGTCCACGAAGGTATAGAAGGACCCGTCGGCGTAGGTGACCTTGTTCAGGGGGAAGACGTAGCTGTTGGTGATGTTGTAGGTGGCGATGACGCCGCTGGCGTCTTCCACCGACGTGACCTGGCGGGTGCCATAGCCGTAATTGAACCTGAGCCAGCGGCCGGCCGCGTCCGTCACCTGAGTGATGCGGTTGCTGGCATCCAGAGTGAGGGTGGTCGTGTTGCCGTTGCGATCGATGATGTGGGTGAGGTAGCCGGCGTTGTTGAACAGCTTCCGGGTGCCGTCCTGAAAGACGATGGTGAACTGCATCAGGATGGAATCGTAAGTGAGTGAGGCGTGCTCCTGGGGCGGAGTCGCCAGATACCAGCCAGACTGGGCCGTGTTGTAGAGGAAGACCCAGGCCGAGCCGTCGCCGCGCCAGTATTTCTTGTCGCCTGCGGCCAAGGCTACCAGCCGCTCCTCGTAGTTGGAACGCCAGCTATCGCCGAACATTCCCGCCAGCTCATGATAGTTGATGGAGCGCCAGCGGCTGTTCCAGGTCCTTACCAGCGAAAGGCCGGCTCCGATCCCGGGCAGCGAGTAATCGGTCTGCTGGATGTAGACGTTGCCCGTCGTGAAATCGATGGGGTGCGCGCCATGACCTTCACAGTCCTTGCAGGGGACGAGGTCAGGCGGAACGACCGTCACTTCGACCGAGTCGTAGGTCCAGCCAATCCATGCCCTGACCTGCGCATGCAGGCTTGAACTGCCCGGAGAGGACGGAAGCACCTTGAAGGTGGCGTCCTGGCCCCCGTCTGGAATCGACCTGGAAGCCGGGGAGGGAAACACATACCCCGAGGGATAGCTGTCGAAGGAAACGGTCTTGGCCCCCCCGGACCGGGTGATTCAAGTGCATGGTGCCAGCCGCTTCTTCAAGATAAGCGCCGTTGGCAAAACCGTAGGTTATGACGGTCGGGGTGACGGTCAGAGTGACTTCGAATGGTATGCGGGTGAGCGGCTGAGTGATGCCGATGTCGCTGCTGTACTCCACGCGTGCTTTGATGTTGTTGGTTTCTGGCGCGGAAACAACACCGGTCGCCCACAACTTGAAGGTGGTGGAGTCACCTGGAACATAGCACCCTTTGAAGGAGGTGGTGTTCCCGTCGGCGCACTGTAGCTCGATGAGGTCGCTGCCACTGATAGAGACAGCGATACTTCCCGTGCTTCCCGGCACGCGTTGGACGGTGATGCTGCCGCTGGCGAATTGCTGGCTGCCGCTGGTCAGCGAGCTTGGAGCAAGAGTGAAGGCAGAGACGCAGTTGTAAGTAACCCCGCACTGCGCCTGAGCCGAGGCAGGACAAAGCGCGATCAAGAGAGCCAGAAGCAGAACAAGACGAAATGGCGTCAGGAAATGGGCCGGGAGGTGGAGGGGTGGCGAAGAAAGGAACAGGGTTCGGCCTGAGGGCACCGGAGCCTCCTGGATGGAAAGGTGAGCTGCACGAGGGCAACGTAGCAAAGGTGGGCTGTGGAAAACACACGGGTGTCAGTTTTGTTCTGAAATCAGAACAAACCTAGGTAACTCGGAGAAAGTCGTGCAGGCAAGAACGAGCTGCCGACGCACAAATCGAGGCCTGTGTTCCGAAATCTAGAACATGAAGACGGATCGCCGGGTTCAGCGCACGCCGTTGGGATACATCAGGATCTTGCTGGCCTCGCCGGTCTTGAGGCGCTCCATGCCCTTGCCGAAGTCCTGCATGGAGATGCGGTCGGTGATGACCGGGTGCAGGTCGAGCTTGCCGGCCTTGAGCAGCGCCGTCATCTGGTACCAGGTCTGGTACATGCGCCGGCCGTTGATGCCCTGGATGGTGATGCCCTTGAAGATGATGTCCTCGGAGAAGTTCAGCTGGATGGGTTTGGAGGTCAGTCCCAGGAGGGAGATGCGTCCGCCGCGGCGCACGATGTCGAAGCCTGTTCGGATGGCGTCGGGGTGGCCGGCCATCTCCAGCACTACGTCCACGCCCACGCCGCCGGTCAGGTCCATGATCTTCTCGACCACCTTCTCCTTCGAGGGGTCGAAGACGTAGTCGGCCTTCATCTGCTGGGCGATGCGGCGGCGGTGCTCGTTCACCTCGAGGGCGAAGACCGTGGTGGCGCCCACCGCCCGCGCCACCGCGATGGAGAACAGCCCGATGGGGCCGCAGCCGGTGACCGCCACCGTCTTGGCCGCGATCTCGCCCGCCAGCACGGTGTGCACGGCGTTGCCCAGGGGATCGAGGATGCTGGCGTACTCCTGCGGGATGGAGGGGTCGAGCTTCCAGATGTTGGACTCGGGGATGACCACGTACTCGGCGAAGGCGCCGTCGGCGTCCACCCCGATGATCTTCACGTTCTGGCAGATGTGGGCCTCGCCGATGCGGCACTGCAGGCACTTGCCGCAGGCCACGTGCATCTCGGCGGAGACGAAGTCGCCTTCCTTGACCGTGGTGACCTCGTCGCCGTAGGCCACCACCTCGCCGCAGAATTCGTGCCCGGGGATGAGCGGCGGATGGATGCGCCCGGCGGCCCACTTGTCCCAGTTGTAGATGTGCAGGTCGGTGCCGCACACCGACGCCACTTTCACCTTCACCAGCACGTCGGTGCGCCCGAAGGCGGGGATCTTCACGTCGCGGACTTCCGCGCCCGGCGCGGCTTTGTCCTTCACGATGGCCAGCATGGTTCCAGGCATGAGCGCACCAATGACTACGGATTAGGATGGCCCAACACGCGATTGTAGCACCGCGCGCCGGAGCGGCTCAGGGCCGCTGCCTCTCCGCTTCCTGCGTCGCCTGCCGGTCCTCCGACTGCCCCTTGGGGATGCTCAGCGACTTCCACGCCGGTCCGCGGATGTGCTTGGCGACGTACACGATCTGCCCCACGTGGTAGGCGTAGTGCGCGGTCGCCCGGTGCAGCGCCTGCAGCACCGTGTGCTCCTGCCCCCGGATGGTGACGGTGCGGGCGAGGTCGGCGGGCTTCAGCGAATCGACTGCGCTGAACACGAGATTCCAGCCCTCTTCCCACCAGCGCATCAGCTCGGCGCGGGTGGTGCCCGGAGCCATCTCGAACTCCCGGTCGCGGTGGCGCCAGGGCTTCTCCCCGTCGGAGGTCAGGAAGTCGGTGAAGCGCGAGCGAGCGTTGCCGGCGATGTGCTTGATGAGCAGGGCCACGCTGAGCGACTCCGGGTCAGGCGCGTGGAGCATCTCCTGGTCGGAGAGCTGCGCCAGGGCGCCCTCCGCCAGGCGCTTGTGCCCGCGCAGCGCGCGCCGGGCCTCGTCAAGGTAGGCCACTCCGATGTCCATCGCGTTCCTTCTTGTCCTTCGTGTTCGCTTTGTGTCCTTTGTGGTGTGCTGTTTCTACGCTTTGCCCCATCCTCCCCCACCCGGGGTCTCGATGCGGACGCGGTCGCCGGCGCGCAGGCGCCCGGACGCCTTGCCGGCGAGCGGTTCCTTGCGCCCGTTGTTGCGGACGATCACGTTCCGTCCCGCCGCGCCCGGCTTCCCGCCGCGCAGCCCATAGGGTCCGCGCTTCCGCCGGTCGGACAGGATGGCGACCTCCGCCTCGGCCAGGGCCTCGATCTCGCGCACGATGCCGTCGCCGCCGCGCTGCCGCCCGCTTCCGCCGCTGCCGCGCCGCAGCCCGTAGCGCGTCACCCGCAGAGGGTAGGCGTGCTCCAGCGCCTCGACCGGCGTGTTCAGCGAGTTGGTCATGTGGGTGTGGATGCCGGAGACGCCGCGCTTCTTCGGCCCCGCGCCCATGCCGCCGGCCACCGTCTCGTAGTACGCGTAGTGCTGGCCGCTGCGCGGGTCGAGGCCGCCGAAGGTCAGGTTGTTCATGGTTCCCGACGCGGCGGCGGGGATGCGCTCCGGCAGCGCCTGCGCCAGCGCCTTCAGCAGCACGTCCACGATGCGCTGCGAGGTCTCCACGATCCCGGCCGCCACCGCCGCCGGCGGGCGCGCGTTCACCACCGTTCCCTGGGGCGCGATCACGCGGATGGGGCGCATCAGCCCGGCGGTCACGGGCGCATCCTCCGCCAGCAGGCAGCGGAAGACGTAGAACACCGCGGACACGGTAATGGCCTCGACCGCGTTGATGCTCCCCTCCACCTGCGCTTCACTGCCGGTGAAATCAACGACCACCTCTCCACTTGTCATCCCGAGCGAGGTGCGCCCGGTCTTGGCGCGCCGAGTCGAGGGACCCCTACCCTCTCCGGGGACGTGGATGGACACCGCGATCTTCACCGGCCTGTCGCTCATTCCATCGTCATCCAGAAGATCCTCCGCCCTATACACGCCCCCCGGAATCTCCTTCAGGAACGCTCGCATCATGCGCTCGGAGTAGGCGAGCAGTCCCTTTGCCGCGCGCCGTACCCGCGGCAGCCCGTAGCGCGCGCACACTTCCCGTACCCGTTCGCTCCCGGTGTGGCAGGCGGCGATCTGCGCTGCCAGGTCGCCCTCGCGCTCCCGCGGCGTGCGCACGTTGGCCAGCAGCAGCGCCAGGACGTCGGGGTCCATCCGCCCGGCGCGCACCAGCCTGACCGGCGGGATGCGCAGCCCTTCCTGGTAGATCTCCCGCGACACTCCCATCGATCCCGCGTGCGCCCCGCCGATATCGGCATGGTGCGCCCGCGAGGCCACGTAGAAGTCCGGCAAGGAGCGCCGCCGCCCTCGGCGCTCGGTAAACACCGGCGCCACCAGGGTGATGTCCGGCAGGTGGGTGCCGCCGGCGAAGGGATCGTTCAGCATGGCGACGTCGCCCGGCCCCAGCCGCAAGCGCTCGATCGCCGCCCGCACCGACATCGGCATGGAGCCCAGGTGCACCGGCATGTGGTCGCCCATGGCCAGCGCCTGCCCGGCGGCGTCGAACACCGCGCAGGAGTAATCGCGGCGCTCCTTGATATTGGGGGAGAAGGCGGTGCGGCGCAGCGCCGCTCCCATCTCCTCGGCGATGGAGTGGAACAGGCTCTTGAAGACTTCCAGTTCGACCGGGTCGGCCACGGCGAGAGAGATTAGCGCATTGCCGCCCGCGCCACTCGCCAAGATTTGTGTTGACAGCTGTGCGCACTGGCCCCAATATCTTGGACAGATCCTCGTGCTAGCCCAAGTAATGGGCCGCGAGGCGGGCCCTTGCATCAACATTCCAGGGAGAAAGTTCCAGGAGGAACCGACCATGCCGATGAAGAAGAAGGCAAAGAAGAAGAAGCACTAACGCGGCGAAACCGCGTGGTTGAATCAGGGAGCCTGTAGGAATCAGGGCCGCCGCGAGGCGGCCCGTTGTTCTGCCCGCGGCTCAGGTGTTTTCGCGCTTGCCACTCCCGCCGTCCTCGCCATACTATGCGGCTGCGTCTGCTGTTCCGCATGAACGCCAAAGCCAAGCCCGCGCGCAAGAAGTCCGCCGAAGTGGTCATCCCCGACAAGCTCTACTTCCGCATCGGCGAGGTGGCGCGGCTGTGCCGCCTGCCCGCCTACGTCCTGCGCTTCTGGGAGACGGAGTTCCCCCAGCTGAAGCCCTCCAAGAGCAGCACCGGGCAGCGCATGTACCGCCGCCGCGACGTGGAGAACATCCTCAAGGTCAAGGCCCTGCTCTACGAGCATGGCTTCACCATCGCCGGCGCCCGCCAGGCCTTGCGCACCGAGAACAAGAACGGGAGATCGCAGTCCCCTCTGCCCTTCATGGCGGTCTCCGCGCCGCCCGGCGGACTGAAACACCTCCGCCAGGGACTCAAGGAGATCCTCGGGATCCTGTCGGCCAAGCGTTAGACGGGGATCAGCGGAACAGCGCGTTCAGCAACTTGGTGGCCAGCCATGCGATCCCGAACGACGCCGGGAAGGTCAGCACCCACGCGGTCACGATCTCCCGCCCTACTCCCCACCTGACCGCCGAGACCCGGCGAGTCGCGCCCACTCCCATGATCGCGGTGTTGATGGTGTGGGTGGTGCTGAGCGGGATCCCGAAGGCGGAGGCCAGGGTGATGGTCAGCGCCGCCGAGGTCTCCGCCGCGAACCCGTGCACGGGCTGCAGCTTGGTGAGCTTCAGGCCCATGGTGCGCACGATGCGCCAGCCGCCGACGGCGGTGCCGATGCCCATGGTCGCGGCGCACAGCAGGATCACCCACCAGCGCACCACGAACTCCGGTAGCAGCCCGCCCAGCATCAGGCTGAGCGTGAACACTCCGATGAACTTCTGGCCGTCGTTGCTGCCGTGGCTGAACGCCATGAACCCGGCGGAGAGGACTTGCAAACTTCCGAACCAGCGCCGGACGGTCTCCGGCCGGGAATGGCGGAAGAGGCGGTAGATGAGCACCATCAGGACCAAGCCGCCCGCAAACCCGAGGAAGGTGGAAAACAGGAGGCCGATCAGCACCTTGCGCCAGCCTTCCCACAGCAGCACGTCGGTGCCGGCGGCGGCCAGCGCCGCGCCGGTCAGCCCGGCGATCAGTCCGTGGCTCTCGCTGGTGGGCAGGCCCTTCCACCACGCCAGCGTGCTCCAGATCACGATGCCGATCATGGCCGCGGCGATGGTGGACAGGGTGATCACATCCGGCCGCACGATGCCCTTGCCGATGGTCTGCGCGACCTTGATGCCGTAGAACGCGCCCAGCGTGTTCAAGGCGCTGGCCACCAGCAGCGCCTTGCGCGGGGACAGCACCCGCGTCGACACTACCGTAGCGATGGCGTTGGGTGCGTCGGTCCAGCCGTTGACGAACTCCGCCGCCAGCACCAGCAGCAGCACCACCACCAGCAGGGGACCGGCTTCAATCACGCTGGGGCCCTCCCCTGCGGGCCGCCACGGCATGAGCGGCGTTCAGCGTGGTTTCTCCTCGGTCGACGAGCCCACCTCGTCCAGGCTGCCCAGCGCGCTCTCCACCATCTCCAACACGTTGCGCATCAGCGCCGGCTGCCCGTGCGACGCGGCCTGCGATGCCGGCCCCTCCGGCCGCGCTTCGCCAGGCTCCGGTTCCTCCGGCTTGCGGAACATAGGCGCCTCTGGCCCAAAGCCTAAGACGCGATTGTTACAGGGGTGTTAAAACGGGATGGAATCTGTGGGGTTGCCGTCCCGGCTCGGGACAACTCCGGATCAGCCGATCTCCAGGTACTCGTCGATCCAGCGCCGCACGTCGAAGCGGCGCTCGTCGGTCTGCTCGAAGCGGATGCCGATGAGCTCGGGCGGGTGGAACCAGATGACGGTGGCGCCGCAACGGATGGCTTTGCCGTTAGGCAGGGTGAAGGAGAGGTCGCCGTAAGTGTCCTGCGAGATCTTGCTGGGTACCTTCACCGACATGCCGCCGTAGCTGATGTCGCGGGTGACCCCCGCGATCCTTACGCCGCCGGCCAGTTCCATCTTGATCTCCAGCACGATGGGCACGCGCACGTAGCGGCGCAGTTCGTGCAGGATGAGCATGTGCGTGGCCCGCACCGCCTTGATGGTGTCCTGCCGCTCCAGCGGGTAGCGCAGCACCGCGTTGATGCCGAACTTGGAGTAGCGGATCGCCTCCTGGGTGCTGGAACAGATGCCCAGGATGGTCACCTGCCGGTTGCGCGGCGAGTTGCGCACCGCCTCCAGGATGGGGGCCGCGTTGTCGTCCAGCCGCACCGCCACGCCCTCGAACTTCTTCTTCTGCAGGGCCTCGAACGGGTCTCCGGCCACCACATGGCAGTCGATCTTGAACTGCTGCAGAGAGGTGCGCAGCACGTCGTTCGAGCTCTCATCCAGTCCGACGAGAGCCACTTTGGGCAGGTGCTTGGACTTGGGCGCGATCAGGCTACTCATGGCAGAGTCAGCGGCGTGCGCTGGCAGTGTTAATCAGAACCGGAAAAACGTCAAAGCTAATTTTGTGCCATCGGTCTTTCAAAACATCCCGAGCGACCGGGGTCCCCGTCGCGCCTGGTGTTGGCGCGATGGGGTGGAGGAGCGAGCGAACGCTACCACCACCGAGGTTCCCTGGGATTCTCGCCGACGTTATTATGTACACACTCCGAAGCAGCTTCCATAGGGTAGGGCTCCCTCGCTGACGCCCGGGATGTCATTCAAGGAAGGGGAACCGCGATGAAGAAGACCACGTCTATCGCCTTGACGCTCACCCTGGCGGCCGCCACAGCCTTTGCCCAGCACCACGACCATGCCGGGCACCATCCGAAGATGTCGAATATCGCCGCACTTCGGGTGCAGGACCTTGCCGCCGAGCGCCGCCTGCAGGTGCGCGTGGGCCCCCTCCACCTGACCGCCAACACCCACCACGACGGCATCGCCCAGGCCGTGCCCGGCGACTTCGAGGTCTCCTTCGACGGCTGGATCACCGCCTACCATCCCCGCTTGGTGGACGCCAACGGCCAGCCTGTCCCCAGCCGCCTCTTGCACCATGTCGCCATCTGGAGCGCCAGCCGCCCGGACTTCCTCTGCCCCAACAAGGAAGAGCACATCTTCTGCGCCGGCGGCGAGATGAACGACTGGCCGACGCTGCCCGGCGTCGGCTACCGCGTCCGCCAGGGCGACCGCATCCGCGTCGACACCATGTTCCACAATCCCACCGACACCGCCTACCCGCAGACCTACCTCGAGGTCACCATGGAGTATCGGCTGGCCTCCGACGGCCCGCTGGCCAGCGTGTACCCCACGTGGCTCGACGTGATGGAGTGCGGCAACTCCGGCTACGACCTCGCGGCCGGCTTCACCACCACCTCGGCCCAGTTCAAGCTGGCGTACAGCGGCAAGCTGCTGGGGGTTGGAGGGCACCTGCACGACTACGGGCAGCGCCTGGAGCTGAAGAACCTCACTCGCGGCGAAGATGTGGCCATGCTCGACTCCACGCTCGACCGCCAGGGCCGCATCCTGGAGATGCCCATCGTCACCTTCGCCGACCGCGGTGGCTACCCCCTGGCCAAGGGCGACGTGCTGCGCGTCACCGCCACCTACCACAATCCCGGCGAGGAGCTGAAGCAGGGCGCCATGGGCATCGTGGTCGGCTACTTCCTGCCGGAGAAGGACGAAGAACTGGCGGGGCTGCGCAAGCTGCCACTGGCGGAGAATCGGCAGAGCGTTGGAATCTTCCTCGAGCTAAGCGCAGACGGGACGATAAGGAAGGCTCGTGTAGCCCGGTCGCTTCGTAAAGACCTCGACGAGAAGGCGCTCGCCGCCGTGAAACAATGGAAATTCACCCCCGCCAGGAAAGACGGTCGGCCGGTAGCAGTGCAGGTGATGGTGGACGTCTTCTTTTGCGGCGATGGCCTTTGTGACCCGCAACCCTCGGCGGAACACCACGACCACTGACTCCGGAATCGGCGGGTGCCCACCCAAGCTGGGCCGCCAGCGTGCCGGTTTTGAACCTTTCCTTTCCCCAATCCTGACGTCTAAGCCCCATGCGTCCCGTCCTCTCCGCCGTGCTGGTGGTGTGCCTCGCCGCCGCAGCTCACGCCCAATCTCCCTCTCATTACGACCTGCAGAAGCTCGCTGACGGCGTCTACGCCGCCATCCCCACCAAGCCTCCCGGGCTGATGGTCTACGCCAACACCGTCTTCGTCATCAACGACGACGGCGTGCTGGTGGTGGATCCCGGCGTCACCCCCAGCGCCGCCCGCGAGCTCCTCGGCATGCTGCGCACGCTGACGGACAAGTCCGTCCGCTACGTGGTGAACACTCACTGGCACGACGACCACGTGGTCGGCAACCACGTCTTCCGCCAGGCCTTCCCCGCCGCCGAATTCATCGCCCACGCCGAGACCCGCCGCTACCTTCCCGACCGCGGCGTCAAGGCCCGCCAGTCCATGTTCACCGACGGCGCCAAGTTCCTGGAGTTCCTGAAGGGCCTGCTGGCCAAGGGCGAGAACTTCGCCGGCGAGCCCATGAACGCCTCCGAGCGCACCGCCTACGCCGCCGACATCCGCCTGGCCGAGCAGTTCTTCGCCGAGGTCCCCAACGCTCCCATCGTGCTGCCCACCCTCGCCGTCGAGGACGGCCTCACCCTCGACCGCGGGGGCCGCGAGGTCCGCATCCTGCGCCTGGGCCGCGGCCACACCGCCGGCGACATCGCCGTCCACCTGCCCAAGGAGAACATCCTCATCACTGGCGACCTGGTGGTGGCGCCCGTCCCGCTCATCGGCTCCGACCAATCGCACATCGCCGACTGGGCGCCCGCGCTGGAGAACCTGCTCGCGCTCAAGCCGGCCATCCTCGTCCCCGGCCACGGCCCCGTCATGCCCGACGACAGCTACGTGCGGACCATGCTGCGCCTGCTCACCGCCATCCGCGAGCGCACCGCCGCCGCCGTCGCCCGCGGCGAGACCCTCGAGCAGGTCACGAAGTCCGTGGACCTCTCCGACCTGCGCCAGGGAATGGCCGGCGACGACCGCGTCCTGCGCACCTTGTTCCGCATGTACGTCTGGAATCCCGGCGTGGCCGCGGCTTTCCGCGAGGCCTCCAGCAAGCCCTGAGCGGCCGCACGTTTCGCCTCAGCTCCCCGCCTCGGCTTTCAGGACCCGCACGATGGTCAGGATGGTGTTCCAGTTCCTGACCGTCGCCGGCGCTCCGAACAGGCGGTCGAGCTTGCCGAGATAGCCGATGGTCTTCATGTGCCGCCGGTACATCCCGAAGACGAACCGGCCCCGCGCCGCGATGACCCGCACCAGCCACTTCCCGCGCGGCGGCAGCGTGGCCGGGACGGAAGCCCGCCCGCGGTGCGCCTTCGACAGGATGCTCACGAAGCGCACGATGTCGGGAGCGGACGGCTGGGCACGGAACGGGTCTTCCGCCTCCAGGCGGACCAGGTCGCGGCCCTCGCACAGCACCACTTCGGTCGCGAAGGGCAGCCTCCGCAGCAGTTCCGCCCGGAACTTGGCCCGCGGTCCCGGCCTGCGGACCACGAACGTGCCCGCCGCGCCGATGTTCACCACGCCGTAGTCGCTGAGTTCGCGAGCGAGGAGGCTGGGACGGAACGTCCGGTGTCCGCCGACATTCACCCCCCGTAGGAAGACAACGAGCGCCATGCTTCCCCAGCTTAGGCGGCGGCAACCGCTTCGATCACGCTGTCCGGGGCCCGCGTCGGTACGATCCGCGTGATGGCGAACCCGCCGCGCTGCATCAGCTCGCGCCACTGCGCCTCGGTCCGCTCCCGCCCGCCGGGGAACATCAGCATGATCAGGTCAAGGAACTTCCCGGGATGCGGTCTGGAATCCTCCGGCAGCACGATGTCGGTCACGATCAGCTTTCCGCCCGGCCGGCCCGCCAGCGCCTGCCGCACGTTTGCCAGGATCTTCAACGCCTGGTCGTCGCTCCAGTCGTGCAGGATGTGCTGCATGTAGTAGGCGTCGGCACCCGCCGGGATGTGTTCGAAGAAGTTCCCCGCCACCGGCTGGCAGCGGTCGTCCACCCGCATGTCGCACAGCACGCACTTGGCGCCCTCGACCACACTCGGCTGGTCCAGCAGGATGCCCTTCATCTGCGGGTGGCGCTGCAGCGCCTGGCAGAGGAAGTAGCCGTGCCCGCCGGCCACGTCCATGAGCGTTCCGATCGCGGAAAAGTCGTAGGCATCCAACACCGCCGGCGCCAGTTCCGCGCTGAGGGCGGTCATGGCGTTGTTGAACGCGTACGCCACCTCCGGCCGCTCGCTGAAGGCCTCGAACGCCGGCTTGCCCCACACCCGTTCCACCGCTGGTTTGCCGGTCTGCACCGAATACAGCAGCTCGTTGGCGACCTCCATCACGGACGGGCTGGTGATGAACAGCACGTTGTCGCGGACACTCATGGGCACGTCGCTGCGCAGCAGCTCGGCCGCCGGCGACAGCCCGATGGTGCGCGGCGAGGGCTCCGAGAACACGCCCACGCTGGCCAGCGCCCGCAGCATCCGGTACAGCGACTCCGCGTGCGTGCCGGTCTCCGCCGCCAGCTCCTCCACCGGGCGCGGCGCCGCCGCCACCCGGTCGGCGATGCCCAGCTTCGCCGCCACGTACAGGCATTGCGACAGCTGGTACCCGCTCACCATCCCCAGAAGTTGCTGCCGGACCTGGATCGCAGACTGCGGACGAGCTTCGGCTGTGGTAGTTGCCATCCTTCACCTCACTTGTCAGATATTCTGCCGCAAGCTCGGCGATTTGGCGAATCCAGACCTGCCGCTCACTTCCCGTATTGGTCCGCGCCCAGGAAGTGCAGCGAGACGTAGGGCTCGTCGCCCACCACCCAGGCATCGTGCCCCGGCCCGATGGAGAACAGGTCTCCGGGCGCCAGGTCGACCTCGCGGCCGTCGTCCATGACCACCTTGTGCCGCCCCGCCAGCACCATCCCCACGTGTGCCACCTGGCAGCTCGGGGTCCCCACTGACGGCCCCATGTGCTTCGACCACTTCCATCCCGGCTCGTAGCTGGCCCGACCGATGGTCACTCCCCCGACGCGCACCAGCTCCAGCTTCCCCTTCTCCAGCTGCCGCACTTCGTCGGGCTTCTCAAAGCGCCTCAGCACGACCTCGCTCACCACGTCCCCTCCTTGATTCCCGGCCGCCTCGGCCGGGACCGCTCAATCCTTCTTTGTCGCCGGCACGCCCACACGTTTGAGCTCGATGTGCTCGACGTCACTCTTGCCTTTGGACAGGAATGTGAACTCGATCACCATGCGGTCAGCCGGCAGGAAGCGCAGCTCGACGGCGTTCACGTGCGCCGGCCGCTCCACCAGGTTGGTGCCGTCCACGAACGAGAACCGCACCACGTCGCCCTCGATGTGCGTCGCCTTGAGCCGCGGCTGGTTGCCGGCAGCGCAGTAGTGGGTCATGCGCAGCTCCGGCCCGTCCAGGTGATACACGCTGGTCATGCTGGGGACTCCCTCCTGGATCAGGTCCTCGATCACCGTGGACCCGTTGCTGCCCACCCGGTACGTGGCCTTCAGCGAGCCTCCGCCGCGCCCGCTCGACCACTTGTAGGTCCCCTCCCACTCCCCCGCCAGCCCGCGCAGCCGCTCCAGCACGCCCGCACCCGACGCCTGCGCCTGCGCCCCGGCCGTCCACATCAGCCCCACTAGAAACAACACCAATGCTCGACGCATCCTCCCCTCCCCCCGGTCCTCGACCGTACCGCTTGGACTTGCCCCCATCCGCCCGGCATGCGTGAACTTTGCTCATGCCAAGCATGGGACCCGCTCATGTCCCCTGCTGAACAAACATCAGAAGGAATGGCGGGTGATCACACCGAGAATCGCGGATCGCCTTCCAGGACGCGGGTTTCCAGCTTGGGCGACTTCCCCTTCTCCCACAGCTCTGCGCGGAATCTGACTCGGTAAAGGAGCGGGCCGCCGTCCGGTTGCTGGTGGCGCTCGATCGGCCGGGGGATACAGACAAACTCCGTTTCGATCTGTTGACTGGTGATGTGAACCACGGAGTATCCGTGCCCTCCCATGTCGACAAAGGAAAGGTGGGGAGACATGGCGGGATTCGATAGTTGTCGCGCTTTGTTCACGTCGCCCGTCTTTACGTATTCGAGACACGATCGCACGCCATGGCGTAGCAACATGTTCGCCGTCGGCTGCCGGTGATCATCTGTGGGGCCTTGTCCCAGAAACAATACCCCGAGTGGATCCTCGCTTTGGCGGCGATGCTCAAGAGCCTCGATCATTCCGGGAGCTGAAATCGACCCCGTCACGAAGGCCACCCCGACGGGCTCAAAGGGACGCGGTGGAAGAGATTTTGCAGCCAGGCCGGCCCAAAAGCTGTGCCGGTCTCCCGCGACGGTAGCAAACCCGGTTATGCCGTGGGAGCGGATGAAATCGTAGATCTCGCCCTTCTCGGTGGTCGCGACGCTCATGTCGCCGCCACCCAGACTCGCATATCCCGCCCCCGGCCAAGTCTTGGTCAGCCCGGGCGGCAGGTTCTGAGGATCAGCTCGCTTTTCAAGCGTGCCGGTGGTACTGCCCCAGACCTTCCAGGTAGCTTTGGACTTTTGCAATTGTTCCAGGAACCATGCCTTTTGTTCTGCGCCCAGGAAGGTTTGAGGTGGTTCATCCTTGCGAAAGTTCGGGGCTGCGGTCTCGCCATAGCGGAGCGTCGCAGGGGGCCGGCCACCGTCATAGGTGCGGCCGGCATCCAGCATTTCCATCAACTCCTCGGGTGCGAATTCAGAGAACTCTTTGCTCCCCAGGCTATCGGCTTCAGGTCGGCTAAAAGGGTCCTCGGACCGATAGCTTCGTTGGTCGGTGATGATCAGATCGAGGTTGCGTCCCCAGCGAAGCGTGCGGTAGCCCTTCAGGCTATGGATCGCCAGCAGGTTGTTTCTTTCCTGGCCGATCCCATGCTCGTCGAATCTGGTTACGGGGGTGTCGGCAACCTGCGGCGGATCGAATTCTTCCAGGGCCGTGCCACTCGGCTTCGCCATGCGCGCCGGCTGGTATTCAAAGAACGCCTGATTGGCGGCGACTTTGCGAGTCTGCGCCGGACGGGTCTTTCCCTCGAATACCTGGAAGCCTTGCCAGCCTAACCAGCTGTACTCGTGGTTGTCCCACATGGGCACGAAGGGAAATCGTGCACGGGCGTCTTGCAGATCAGGGTCGTGCAGGTAGGCGCGGTAGACGGCGCGATAGTCGTCTACGTCAGTCGGTATATGGAAGTTCTGGATCTTTTCCCCGTGCGGGTAACGGACGATATCCCGCACCTTGCGATCGTAGTACTGCGCGCGGTCCTGCGGGTACCAGACCATTTCGTAGATGAAGTCGCCGAGATGCAGGACAAAACTGAGCCGGTCTTGTTCGCGGGCTTGTTCATCTTCATAGATCATGCGGCGGTAGGCATTCTGTGCCCCGAAATTCACGTTCTGGCAGCTTACGAAGGCGAACCGGACCGGCCTTGGGTCGTTCTCTGCGGGTGCTGTGATGGTCCGACCCACGCGACTGCCCGCCCCGTCTGGATCCGAAAAGCGATACCAATAGACTTGCGCGGGCTTCAGACCGCCGACCAACACGCGGCACGTCCAGTCCGAAGCCGCGGAGATGGGTACGGTCTGCGTGGCGATCACCTTGCGAAACGCCTCGTCCTGTGCGACCTCAACGGTCAATTTCTCGATGGCCTTACCCGACGCCGGTGGGCGCCGCGTCCATAGCAGGACGCTGTTGCTATCCGGGTCTCCCGAAGCCACTCCCTCAGGATAGAGTTCGCGCCGCTCGTGCCAGGAAACGCCGGAAGGCGAAGGAGATGAATTTCCCCAAGCGGCTGAGGCGCCCAGGACAATGGCCATTTCCAGGAAACTACGGCGGGTCAGCGTGGACATGGTTCTGGAGAAGTTAAAGGTGCATTTGGTTCGATTCAAGCCCCAACGCTATTTAGGGGGCGAAGTGTAGATTCGTCGGGACGAAATGAATGAGGAAGAATGGTCGGCTTTAGCAGACGATTTTAGAACTTTTGTCCGGAACGCAGCCTGGCCCTGGGACGGATCACTGGTGAGAAGGGGATTTATCAACAATCATCGGACCTTGACGAAGCTAAACCTTCACCATGCCGAAGCTAGCTAGTGCGCGTCTTTGGTGGCCATGCCTTCCAGGATGGTTGTGTAACCGCCCTTTTCGTCTGCCATTTCATACTTGAATGTGTACCGAGTGGGTGATGACATGGTGACTGTAGTCCTTCCTTTGATGGCATTGCCCGCAAACTTGTCTTCCACCATCCACGTCCAAGTACTTCCGTCAACCGATCCCGTGGCGGTACCCACGAGTCCGACATTGTTGGCGTAATAGGATGTGTAGACCTTCGCATGGCTGTCGTAGGCCATGATGGCGAGTCTCGTCGGTAATTGGCCGCCTTCGGCGAGGCTCTCGACATAGAACCCCCCCGGCCCCAATGTACAAGTTTCGGTGCCGACAATCTTGCCGGCTGGCACAAACTCGTTGCCTTTTATCTCGCCTTCCACGGTCCATTTGCCAACGAAGTACTCCAACTTCTTGTGTTCGGGACCAGGCTGGGGTGGCGCTGGTGGAGCTTGTGCGAGCAAGAGTGATGTGAATCCGCAGATCAGAATGACGGCAACCGACGATCGTGTGCTCATTCTTCTCCTTCGAAAGCGCGATTGGGTTTCTCGACTCAGCTCCTCGATGGGTGTCCAGCCCCACCGGATTCCAGTCGGGGGATGGATTATCCTCCGACTCAACGAGCGTGAACAGCCCTTCTCACCAGTAATCCGTCCCGCAGTTCTAAAGCGCCGAATGGGTGTCCTTGCAAGTAGTTGAAACGGAAGGGCAGATTTGAATGGTCGGGACGGGCAGATTTGAACTGCCGACCCCTCGCACCCCAAGCGAGTGCTCTACCAGGCTGAGCCACGTCCCGACACGGAAACGCCGCGAGGCCGCGACGTTGGGGTAAGCCATATTTTACACCACGGCCGCGCTCAGCGCCCCACCCACAGCCCCGGCACCTCCGCCACCGACTCCACGATGTGGGTATGCGGCGCGCGCTCCAGCCGCTCCCGCCGGTGGGCGCCGGTCAGCACCCCGATGTTCCACCCCACGCCGGCGGCGTGTCCGGCTTCCAGGTCGAGCGCCGTGTCGCCCACGTTGGCCACCAGTCGCGCATCTCGCACCCCGGCGACTTCCATCGCCCGCCGGATCAGGTCGGGCGCGGGGCGCCCGCGCCCCACATCGTCGCCGCAGACCGCCGGCATCTTGCTCCAGCCGAGCGCTTCCAGCAGCAGCGCCGTGGTCTCGCGGTCGAAGCCGGTGTTCAGGACGACGCGGACGCCTTGCCGCTGCAGCCGGGCGAACGCGTTCTCCGCCCCGGTGATGGCCCGCACGCCGCGCTCGCGATATCGCCGGGCAAGGTGCTCGCGGAAGGATGTGAAGACGTTCTCCGCCTGGGCGGCGTTGCCGACGAACCGGCGCACCGCCTCCCGCTTCGACGCCCCGCGCACCTCTTCCAGCTGCTCCACCGTGACCGCGATGCCGTGCTCGGCCAGCGCCGCTGAGAACGCCGCCGGCACCTGCCCATCGTCGCAGACCGTAGTGCCCGCCAGGTCGAAGACCGCCAGCGCGGGCCGGCTCACTTGCGACACTCGCCGCACTCCCCCGCCACCGGATATTTACAGACTGGACAGACCGCCGGCGCGGTCACGTCAGCCGCTCCGTACTTCTCCCGCAGCAGCAGCTCCACCCGTGTCACCACGTTCCGGCACTCCTCCGGGGTGAGCCGCTGGTTCTTCTTGGCCCAGTCGTGACGCTCGGCGTAGTCCGGCCACAGCG